>DAOUTV010000076.1 GCA_030668505.1 Desulfobacterales bacterium
GGGTATCAGAGAGGACACGCGTTGTCTCATCCGGCAGCAGATGATCTACGACAATGGCTCGATCCAAAGCCGGATTCAAGGTGACAGTATAAATCACTAGTTGAGCCTTCTCTCTGGTTGGAAAGTGGGGAACCTTTTTGTATTTCAGTATTGAGTTTGAATGTCTTTGGAAATTCTACAACCTATTCGCAGATTGTATAATATCCCAACATTCAGGAAAAGTCATTAGAAGCTGTATCAAAACCCTTTGACAACTCCATTTTGGCCATTTTTGTCAAAAGTTCTTAGCGAAGCGAAGCATCAAAAATTGTAACTGTTTGAGGGCGTTAGCCCGAGTTTTACAATTTTAGCGAAGCGAGCTTAGAACTTTCAAATAATGGCCAACCAGACCAAGGAAAAGGGTTTTGAAACAGCTTCAAGGCATGCCTAGCCGAAAAAACCAGGCTGGGTTACTATCGGACGCCACATAGTGCCATCTGACTCCTTGCTATAAAAAAGTATAAGGGCTAAATTGTAGATGAAAACAAGGAATAGCAAGAACGACTATTTGCTCCAACACCATAATGCAATAGCTGCTGTTTGTGGGTTTAGTTGGAGCTGCACTTCCAGACAATTTGACTGTCTGTTGAACGAGTTTATGGAGGTACTGTGAACAGGTTTCCAACCAAAGATGACCAAGATGATGAAATACCCCTTGATAGAGAAATCAAAATGAATGAAGAAGATTCCGACACTTCTTACAAGGATGAAATGTGGGAAATGCGGCGTGAATCGCAGATTCATAGATTGAGTCAGCGGATTACACTTTTGTCAATACTGATTCCGTGCTTGCTCGGTGTGATCCTACTCTTTGCCTACTTGGAGTTTAACGACAAGCTTAACAAGATAATGATTACAAGGAAAGGACAAGTGGAAGACTTGTCTGAAAACTTGGACGATAAGATAGTATCCCTGTCCCACCAGTTCAGAGAACTTGAGAAATTGTTGTCTGACAGAATAGCAAACCTCAAGAAAACAAATGCGCTAATAGAAAAAGATTTGAGAAAAAATCAACAGGAGACCAAGAAGCTAACAACATCCAAAGCAGACAAGAAGACCTTAGAACAGACCATGCGAAAAGAATCTGCTCAAACTGCCAACACCCTGGAAGTGCTGCGCAAGGAGCTGACCGGGCAAAAGCAGGCTATTGAAAATTTGGATGCAACTTTGAAAAAAGAGGTGGTCCAAATCGTCCAGGTCATCGAGACCCTTAAAACGGACCGACAAAGACTAGGTTCGGCTATCAAGGACCTTTCAAAGCATAAACTAGATAAGCAAGACTTTGGCAACATTCTCAAAGATAAATGGTCGGGCTACCAGGCAAAAATCTCTCTAATACAGAAGGAGATAAAAGCACTCAAGGACGAAGTCTCCAAGGTACAACGTCAGCTCAATATGACCGTAACAGGCAACGAGGTGTCTAAGTCCAAAGGCGCTACTCCCAAAGAAAAGCCTGCTGCAGTAACTACAAGAGAGGCCGCCATACCGACACCAGGCAATATCATAGACCAGGAGATCACTGAATAGGCTTAAAGGAAAAGGGTTTTGAAAAAACTTCTAACCAGCAATATGTCATTGACATTTCTCAAAGAATCCTTTATAAGTTAAATTTGACTGATAATTCGAGGGGGATTATATGACTAAAGCGGAACTCAAAGACGCTCTGACAAAGGAGACCGGCCTGTCGAGAAACAAAGCCAAGAAGGCAGTTGAACTGTTATTTAATGAAATGTCCAATGCACTAGCAAAGGGTGACAGGGTGGAGATTAGGGATTTCTGCAGCATCTTTGTAAAAGAATATAAGGGGTACACTGGGCGAAACCCCAGGACCGGAGAACCCACTCAAGTGCCACCCAAGAAGCTACCGTTTTTCAAATGTGGGCTGGAGCTTAAAAAGAGGGTTGATTACAACTAAACCAACACCTAAATAAGGAGGCAAGAGATTATGGCAGAGCTTAAAAAGGATCTCCAGGCAGTAAACAAAGGACTCAAGGCACTTGTAAGGAAGACGGAAACACTGGCGAAGAAGGTGGATAAACTCGAGAAGGCTCAAGCTACTGCGAAACGGAAAACCAAAGCTAAGGCAAAAACTACAAAGAAGGTTCCTGCAAAAAAGAAAGTTGCTGCGAAAAAGAAACCCGTGGCGAAGAAGAAAGTTGCTCCGTTGACGGCAACTGATAAAATCGTGAACATCATCAAGAGGTCAAAAAAGGGCGTTGATGTTCCCACATTGATTAAGAAGACCGGGTTGGCAGACAAAACTGTCAGGAATATTCTTTTCAGGTCGTCCAAGCAGGGTAATATCAAGAGGTCTGGTAGGGGCGTTTACGTCGCCGCATAATATAATATCTAGCATGTGATGTCCGATCATTAATCCAGGCAATACGCTTGTTTTGATATATGAGATTCTATGACAAGATCGTCTGGTGGATGACGATAGATTGTGCCTCGCTCGAATTTTTTACTCTGGGAACCAAACGCAATATCTGGCAAATTTATGGTTTGCTCCTCTTTATGGAGGCAGTCTGCGATGCTTGCTTCATGGCTCTTCTCCTGACAATAGAGCAAGTTGAAACATAGCCAAGCCTGTAAGAGAAGCCATGTGACATTGATTAAGGCTCATACGTGGTATCAGAGATACCAACGTGTACGGGCCTTTTTTTGTTTGACAATTTGAGATTTTTTTCAGCCTGGAGTGGGTCACTGTCTCATTCACCGAACTCTTCCTCAAGCCCCATGGCTCGAATCAAGCGCGCCCGTGCTACGTTAAACACTGCCAGCGCACTGGTGTAGTTGGTTCTTGCTTCCGTTAATCTGGTCTGAGCATCCAGGACTTCCGTGGCCGCGGCCACCTGCTCCCGGTAGCGCTCTCCACTGATCCGGAAGTTCTCTTCTGCTGATTCTACGCTCTTTTGGGCCACCGGGATGTATTTCTCTGCGGCTTGCATATACAGGTAACTGGTCTTTACTTCAAGACGTATATCGTCTTTGATCTCCTCCAAGGTCTGTCTGGCCTGACGCAGGCGAGCCCGCTTCCGATTGGTTGCATACCGTGTCTTACCCCACTCGAAAAAAGTCATGCTGGCTTCGGCCAGCACATCCCAATTTTCCCGGTCCACAAAATCGCTGCCATCAACACTCGGATCATCACCAGCCCGATAGTAGTTACCCGAGACGCTCACCTTGGGATAATAGGCGCTTTTGGCCAGGGTGATCTCCTTTTCTGCCCTGGCCACATTCTTCTCCGCCTCCATAAGCTCCGGCCGTTTCTGAAGCGCAATTTCCAGGCAAGACTCATAGGGTTTTTCGTAGGGTTGATCGGATAGGATGTCCAGCACTTCCATTTCTTGATCAACAGGTCTACGTAGGATGGTGTTGAACCGGGCTTTGTCCACGCTAAGTGCGTTCTCCGCTCGGATGAGTTCCTGCTTGGCCTCGGCCAAGCGAACCTCAGCTTCCAGCACCTCGACCTTGGGGCTCATTCCCACCTCATAGAAGTTCTTTGCCACGTCCAGTCCTGCTTGCAACTGCCGCACGGATTGCTCACGGACCTCCAGGATCCTCTCCGCGGTCAAGATGCCAAAGTATGCCTCCTTTACATGCAGGATGAGATCAAACCGGGTTCGGGTCAGTTGGATGTTGGCCACATCCAGACCCAGCTTAGCTAGCCGGTAGTTGGACTGGATGGCAAATCCGTTAAACAACGGCTGTGCGATGGTGCCTGTGAAACGGTATTGATCCTGATCGGAAATATCCATTTCCCTGCCCTCAAAGACAACATAGGGCTCCTCACTGAGACGTCGATAGCTGTACTTGCCGCTCAGTGACGGCAGAAAGCCGGTCATCGCCTCCTTCCTGCGCTCACGGGCGGCATGGATCTCCTCACGGGCCATTTGCATGTCGAGGTTATGCTCCAGCGCTATTTCAATACTCTGCTTGAGTGTCAATAACGACTGGGCCTCCTGGGCCTCTGACGCCACGGCAGTCAGCACCATTACAGCCGTAACAAGAAAAAACAGCGCAACTAAACGCAAGCAGGCACCTTTTACTTTATTTCTCATCATTTCCCTCCGCCAGAGTCCTGTTTTTTGACCATTACGACCCGCAACACCCTTCCGAAAAACGGCCCTTGATGGGCTATTTTACAAACAATAATAAAAGACAGGGTAACACTTTAACTGGCTGTTGCCCAAATCCCTTTTCGCTTGGTCTAGTACGTTTTTTGATAAATCTAAGGCGTGGAACATAACCGAGTCGTGGCTTTGTGTCAATTCAAGTGGAGGCAGCAACATCTTGCGGGCTTTCGGAGAGGAGGAAGAAACAACAAATGTTCACCCAACGGAATCTTTGCTCTTTGCTGTTTCTGCTGCAGTCGCTATTGGATGGTTTTGGAAAAGATTTTAGAACGAAATTGAAACTGGAATCCGTCAGATGAAATCCGTATTACCACGCCTAATCACAGTGGTAATTCATGTAAAATCAAAGCTTATTTCCCGGATTGATCAATACGCGCCCTGATGCACGCCACCAGGGTCTCAAGCTCACTTTTCTTTAGTTGCAGCAGAAAACTTAGATCAACTTCAGCCACCAAAATCCCCTGAATGATTTCGATCAGTTTCTCTTTCGTCATTATTTTTGAATAATACAAAGCCATCCTAAAGTCAATCAATTCGGGCAGCTCAATGGGGTAACAACCTTCCCGTGAGGTATCAGATAGGAGCACTTCATGGGCATTAAAGTTCTAAGCTAATTTCGCCACAATTGTAAAACTCGGGCTAACGCCCTCAAACAGTTACAATTTTTGGCGCTTCGCCAAGACCTTTTGGCCAAAATGGACTCATCAAGGGGATTTGAAACAGCTTCTATTCAATTATGATGATTTCGTAAAAAGTCTTTGATGAGCATATCTTGGGCACTTTTTGCTAAAGGTTCTTAGTGAAGCGAAGCGTAAAAATTGCAAACTGTTTGAGGGCGTTAGCCCGAGTTTTTGCAATTTAGCGAAGCGAACTTAGAACCTTCAAAAAGTGACCTACAAAGCGAATTGAAGACTTTTTACGAAATCATCAATTATGGAACCTGTTCACAGCATCTCGTTTCGGCATTAATCTTGCATATTTGCACAATATATAAAACAGCTAAAAAACAAAGTCCTGGCCATAATAAAATAATCTGCAAGGAGCAATACATGAAAGAATCTGCCGTGACCAAGGAACAAGTAGGGAGAAGAACCGGGCCTATAGAGCACGCCAATCCGTACTACAGCGTAGAATTTTCAATTAATGGGCTCGAAATTGCTTATCAATTCAAAATTTGGAACATCTCGTCAACGCCCATGTGTGTTCTGGTCAAGGAAGACTCAAATATTTTGCCTCGGTTAAAGGTGGGGGACACATTGAATATGAAATACTACACCACCGGTTCAGCATATTCCCCTGAGTGTCTGGAGACAGCGATTCTACATATCACCAAGAATGATCAGGGCCGATTCAGGGGTCATTATTTAGTAGGTTTGGAAATTCTAGAAGGTCGAGGTCAACAAAAACTCAATTAGGCCTATCACTTCAAAGTCCTCAAGGTCTGCCTTTCAACGACTCACAACGGTTACCTCCTGCTCATTGCCCGTAGCATGCACTGCGTCCTATCTCTTCGGCTGTCCCGGCTATGAGTCTCTTTTCCCTTGACCCTTGGCACTTTCTACAATATATTATCTTCATCATAGCTGGATGCTTATTGAACATACCCGTGAGCACTTGGTATTTCCTATGCACGGCACGGGTTTATAGCAACTAGACCTGAAAGGTTTGGATGTCTTCTTCAAAGTCTAACCTGCACCGAGACATGACTTCTGCGGATAAACCACGTCCGAAAACACCTAATCCCAAGGCCTCTGCCTCAAACACCCAACACCCTTCAAATATCGCACACATCCTCAAGACTCACGGCACCATATCGGCCTGCCTAAATTTGAGAAAGGACCGGAAACCAGAAGCATTTATCTTGCTGGCAGACGATTTGTCCGATTCTGAAAGGGATGCCTTATTGCAGGCCACTGACACAGTTGTTGACATCGATGGCGACCTGATCAGGACGCTTGCTGAGGTTGAGAAAGAAAACAAGCATCTGAGGTCCCTGAGCCTGACCGATGAACTCACCCGCCTCTATAACTATCGTTTCTTTACCATACAACTTGAGATCGAGATTGCACGAACCAGGCGGACCGGGCATTCATGTTCGCTTATGATGATTGACCTCGACAACTTCAAGCCATTGAACGATACCTATGGGCATGTGGCAGGAAATAACTTCCTCGTGGAAGTGGCCCGTACCATTGGTCAGAAATTGAGACCGATAGATATCCTTTGCCGTTATGGGGGCGATGAGTTTGCAGTTATAATGCCGGCGACGGGCCTTTTTGATGCCATGCGCATCGGACAACGACTCAGGGAATCCATGTCCAGGATACCATGGAAGATGGACGAAGCTGTTTCCGCAAGCATAGGATTGGCAGAATACCAGCCAGATTCCAAACAGGAGGCCGGTGAGTTTGTCAACATGGCAGACAGGGCCCTTTACGAAGCAAAGAAGAACGGCAAAAACAGGATCTGTTTTGAAGCCCCACCGGAAAAACGTCCCGAGACAAAACCGGTCAGCCACAAGGAGAGAGAGATTCTGCTTAAGCAGGATGACCGAAGCAGCTCATAAAATTCGGAAGGGCTCAAAGACAAATCCCTCCAGGCTTGTTCCGCACTGCATTTTAAAAGCCCCATTTCCCCCGTTAGTCCGATCTATCAATCCATTATCCTGTTAAATGCAGGGTAAAGACAGCTACATTCAGGGTATCAAAAAAATGAGAGAAATAAGATATACACCTGTAGGCGTTGTGCATTCTCCTTTCAAAAATGTTAAAGGGATGCCCATACAGACGGTTGGTGCAAAAGGAGTTGGCGGAACCGTGGAAATGGACTCAAGGTATCAGGATGGGCTTAAAGATCTTGAGGGGTTTTCCCATATTTTTTTGATCTACCATTTTCACCTATCAAAAGGATACTCCTTACAGGTGAAGCCCTTTATGGACGATAAAGTGCGTGGGGTATTTGCCACAAGAGCTCCCAAGCGCCCGAACCCGATAGGGATCTCTGTGGTCAGGTTTGTAAAAATACAAGGCTGCACCCTTTTCATTGAAGATGTCGACGTAGTTGATGGAACCCCTCTTTTGGACATAAAACCTTTTGTCCCTGAGTTTGATGTACGAGAGGTTGTACGAACAGGGTGGCTTTCCAAAAAAGCAGATAAAGCACATAGGATTAGAGCAGATCAAAGGTTCAGGCGTGATGGCTAAAAATCATTAATCCGTTAGTTATAAAATCCGTGTTTTTCTGGCAGCATTATTCCTGCAAATGCCTTGGAGGAACTATAAAATCTGATA
>DAOUTV010000125.1 GCA_030668505.1 Desulfobacterales bacterium
AAGGGTGATGAGGACTAAGGGTACAAAATTCTGAAAGAAAATGGGCGTCATATATTCGGGGTTGTTCTTGCCCTGCATAATACTGTAAAAAAGTGCCACGAAAATAAAAATATCCATCACGACTATGACTATCTTCTGTTTGGTGTTCACACCATCTCCCCTTTGTCCGTTTTTTACTTCTTCATAATATCTTGTTTGGTTAAGTTCATCACCTTTATAGCTATGTTCCCTGTCTGCTCGACCCTGTATGCGGCCCTGAGGATATCCCCGACTTCAGGCTCCTTGCCAACCAGGGCCTCAGAATAGTTGATTACAATGGTTTTACCGGTTGACCTGCCGTAGGGATGTTCTTTGTCCTTGGTCGTGTCGTATATCTCAATAGTATAGGTCTTGTTTTCCTCGTCTATTGCCACGCATTTTCCCTGCACAACTTCCGCAGCCATGGCGGCAGGTATTATCAAGACAACGGCCATGGCTATAGTTACCACTGTGGATAACAGAGTATTCCTTAACATTTAGGTTTCCCCCTTTTCTTCAACTAGCGCAAGAGTGCCGCCTCTATATGTCTGTTGCCCTCTTTTGCCTTAGCTCTGCTGCGGCGCCCTTAAACATAATCCCCATGATGATTGCACACACAAGGGCCACTACGCCCAGAATGAGAACCCCGGCAATTAAAGGGAAGCCGTACTGCTTCAGGATAATAGAGATCATACAGACAAGGATACAGACCATAAACCAGAAGCGAATGCCCATCCCCCTGGCATATTTGGTTGCTACTGTTCCTATCTGGGCGCCTACGGCGGCACCGCAGAGCATGACGACCACTGCGACCAACTCAATCCGCCCCTTCAGGGTGTAAGTAAAGGCCCCATAAAGCCCTGAGATCATCACCTCAAAGAGGTCTGTACCCACGGCCACGTGCGTGGGACATCCCACAAAGTAGATCAGGGCAGGCATGCGGAGCATACCACCGCCGATGCCGAGGAATCCTGCCAGGACACCGGTGACAAAACCGACTATAGCCGGCAGCCACAGGGAACAATAGATCCCTGCCTGCGGAAAGTGCATCATCGGAGGTATCTTAATGTTGTGGAGGGTGCTGGAAAAGTCAAGTCCGCCCTTTAACTTGTCCCCCTCTTTTATCCCTTCCCTTTCCGCCTTGCGCTTCTTGAGAATATCCGTAAGAACCATCAGAAAAATGCATGCCAGGAAACCGACATAGATCCACCGCACTACAGGTCCAACGAGCCCTATTGCTTCCAGGTAGATAACGATCCTGGCACCGATCTCAATCCCTATCATGGTGAAGACGAGCATGGCGAGCCCGAGCCGGACATCGACGTTGCCGAACTTTGCATGCCGTATGGTAGCAATCATCGATTTCCCGGCAATATGGGCAATATCCGTTCCGATAGCAAAGGCCATGGGAAAACCCAAAATGTTGAGCCCCGGGGTCACCAGCCAAGCGCCCCCCATCCCAAAGAATCCGCCGATAACACCCACGGCAAATCCGATGAGAACCAGGCCTGGCCAAAAAATCTCAATGCCCGAAATGGGCATGTACATCATATACCAGGCTGAAACATCCATCAGTTCAATCTCCTTTCCTCTCTATTCCCTCAACTCCCGGGTCGTCAGATCGAGTCCTGTCCTTGACATGATTATATCCATAAGAAATCCGAACCCGGCACCCAGGGCCGTGAGAATGACGACCGTCCAGATACTAAACATGAGAAGATTTTCATTATACATATTGCCAAAATAGAGATAAATACCTGAAAGCAATCGGGTATCGGCTACGTGGACCAAAGGTTTCGCCTTATTACCGCCAGCCCAGATCGGGGTTGGGACAAACAGATAGACCATGGTCATAAAGGCAAATAGTTTGTAACAAAACGCCCTCATTAGAAATACCTCCCTTCCAAACACATAATTAGAATCTACCGTACCGCCAGGACCGAACACGGCGCCTGGGCCACTACCCTTAGCATCCTTCACAATCATTCCGCTCCTTCTTGCTGGGGTATATCGATAGCCTTGTCCAGCGCCTTTATCGCAGACTCAGAATTATCAACCGGAATTAAGATTATCACATATTTTTATCCTTATATTCATATCATTATAAATTTGCAAGATAAATGTTATGTCAAAGATCTTTTTGACATAGCCTCCAGTAGCTGATAACTAATGCCAAGAATTTAGGCCTCTTTGATATTTTGGCGTGGTTTATACATTAATTCTCTACCCAGGTCAAGATCTAAAACTTATGTCAAGTCCGCCCTGGTGCAAGTGATTGTAACATATTTTCGAGGTTATCTTAATGTCAGTAGTGGAGCCTCTGTATGTGGATTATTCTGGACGGGACTTTTGATAAACGCTATCCTATGAATTCAAGCATTTCAAGTCCGTCTTCGCCAGGGGTTTTTGCAGTGCTGGATGGTTTGCCCGTCCCGGACCGGTACGGGCCGGGGAGGCGGAGCTTCGCAGGAGTTCGAACGTGTTAAAAAGGCTCAACATATTCAGAAGATGGAAATGGCGCAAGCCAAAAACCTCCAAGGAAGATATAAACGAGATCTTTCGGTTCAAATACTCCATGTTTAAGGAATTGTTGGCTTCCAATACCGAGGTTTTAAACATTATCTCGGACATTGAAGAGAAGCTTCAGGGTCAAGAGATCTTCGGTATGTCATATGTACGTGCCAAGTCGACACGCGCTATCTTTTCCATCTCTCGCATGGTCAAGTGCCTGAATGCCCTTTCAAACAACAGCTATGACTCGCTAAATGGTGTGTTGGGAAAGATCAATGAAGAGATAAAAGGGGAGTTGGGCAAAAAGAAGGAAATCCCCTTTACTGAACTAATCTTGCCCTATTCTGAGGTGACTAAGGAGATGGTGGATTGGGTAGGTGGCAAGAATGCCCACCTGGGGGAAGTATACAATCTCGTGAAACTCCCCATACCTGAAGGTTTTGCCATTACCACTCACGCCTTTAATTCCTTCCTTGCTCACAACGATCTTGTTGATGAGATCAACAAGAAAAAGATAATGATAGACCCGGATGATCCGAAAACAGTAAATCGCGTCAGTGAAGAAATCCAGAGGCTAATCATCCTGGCCCGGGTTCCTCCTGAGCTGAATAAGGCCATCCTGTCTGCCTATGGTAGGATCGATGAAGCGACCCGAAAAATGGAACCAAGTCGTTCCTCCATAAGGGTATCGATGCGCAGCAGTGCCATCGGAGAGGACAGCAAGTTGTCTTATGCCGGTCAATACCTGTCCTCATTGAATGTGCCGCCGGATAAACTGATCCAGACATACAAGTACATTGTGGCAAGCCTGTATACCCCGCGGGCCATATTCTATCGCAAGAACAAAGGGATTCGGGATGAAGATATTGCCATGAATGTGGCCTGCCTTCAAATGGTGGAATCCGTGGCCAGTGGGGTGATGTATTCGCGGCATCCCTTTAACTTGTTGGAAGATAACATCATCATTACCGCTGTATGGGGCCTGGGACCCTATGCCGTTGATGGAGTTATAACGCCGGACACTTACACGGTTGCCAAAGATGAAAGGGGCAGCATCCTTCAAACCAAGATCTCCGAGAAACCCGTCCAATTGGTCAGCAGTCCAAATGGTGGTCTTGTAGAAGTACCTGTAGCCATGGATAAACAGCGCAAACCCTGTCTGTTGCCAGAGCAGGTCCGGACCCTGGCCGTGTATGCCAGCAGACTGGAAAAACACTTTCAGTGCCCCCAGGACATCGAATGGGCCCTTGACGTCGAGGGACGGCTTATTGTGTTACAGACCCGGCCTCTTCGTGTAGAAAGTCCTGAAAAGAACGGCATCAAACAGGGTACCCCCAGGTTGTCCGGATATTCTTTATTGGTAGAAAACGGTGTGGTGGCCTTTCCGGGTGTGGGATTTGGCCCGGCCGTTCACATCCGTTCAGATGAAGACCTCATGACCTTTCCTGAAGGCGCTGTCCTCGTAGCCAAACATTCGACGCCAAAATTCGTGATTGCCATGAAAAAGGCCCAGGCTATTGTCACTGACTCAGGTAGCGTGGTCGGACACATGGCCTCTCTGGCCAGGGAATTTGAGGTGCCCTCCATATTGAATGCCAAAGTGGCAACCGCCACTATCCCCCCTGGGACAGAAATTACGGTAGACGCCTATTCAGGAAGGGTATACCGGGGTAAGGTTCCGGAATTACTTGCCATACAAATGCACAGGGAACCTCACATGAAAGACGCTCCTGTGTATCAGACTTTGAAGCGGGTGGCTGACCTGATCGTACCGCTGCACCTTTTGGATCCTGAGGCTTCCTATTTTTCACCGCAATCATGCCAATCACTACATGACATCAGTCGGCTTGTACATGAGTTCTCATACACTGAGATGTTTAAAATAAGCGATTTTATTTCGTACAAGGGGGGAGGCGCTGTGAAGTTATATGCCCCTATACCCCTGGACCTCCATATTATCGATTTGGAAGGCGGTCTTACCGGGATAATTGAAGGCGCTAAAAAGGTGACCATGGATTATATTGCCTCTACTCCCTTAAAAGCGCTCCTTAAGGGGATGATGCATGAAGATTTACGTAACCATGAGCCTCGACCCATTCACCTTAGAGGGCTTATGTCGGTCATGAGCGAACAGATGTTATCACCCCCCGTTAACGCCGGAAAAAGGTTTGGTGAACGCAGCTACGCGATTATTTCTGACAAGTATCTCAATTTTAGTTCCCGGATCGGGTACCACTACAGTGTCATGGATTCATATTGCGGCGAGACTATCAACAAGAATTACATTACCTTTTCCTTCAAGGGTGGCGCAGCAGATGATATTCGAAGAAATCGGCGTGCCCGCGCCATCGCCAACATATTGAAAGCCCTCGATTTTTTGGTGAAAGTAAATGGAGATAGAGTGGCTGCTCGGTTTCAAAAATACGAGCTTGCTGTGATTGAAGAAAAGTTGGAGATGTTAGGGCGGTTGCTCCAATTCACCCGGCAGATGGATATGTTGATGAATAGCGAAGCCAGTGTGGAGGGGGTAACAAAGGCTTTCTTGGAAGGAAACTATAGACTCAATCAAGCCTTTTTAGGCAGCATGCGTAGAAATGAGTAGGAGTTTAACTCACTCCAGCAGAGACTATGTCTGCTTGCTCCGCACAAGCAGGTATTGATCCAAGACTACTTCTCAATCATCTTTCTGATTTCTGCTTTTCGGACTCTTTTATCTCTATCTGCCTTCAATTCGTAAGCCCTATCTATTTTCTCAATCAATTCCTCAATCTCACACGGCTTCAGGAGATATTCGTAGGCCCCCAATTTCATTCCATCCATAGCCGCATCAACCGAAGCGTGCCCACTAAGAATGATAACCTCAATTCCCGGATTAACCTTCTTCAGTTCCCGTAAGGTTTCTATGCCGTCCAATCCTGGCATTTTTACATCCATAACGACCACATCAAATGGTTTTTCATTTATTACTTCTAAGGCCTTCTCACCGCTCAGAACACCGGTTGCGTCTATATTTCGTTTATTGAGGCGCTTGACCAAGGTCTCTAAAAAGTCTTTTTCATCATCCACGACTAAAAGTCTGAAACTATCCATGTGAATCTCCTCCGCAAATGGTCTCCAGTGGAGTTATTGACTGGTTTTTTAAAAAATTCTTGGCTGTCATCACCAATTATCTTAAATTTTAATCTTCCTTACTTCGATGATGGACCCATTTTTTCATACGATTTTTTCTTGTGGTAAGTCTCCTTGATCTTTGCCAGCAGTTCATCAAATTGACATGGCCTTGCGAGGTAATCAAGGGCACCTAATCCTAAATCTTCCATTGCGGCCTTTTCTGAACCATGCCCGGTAAGCATAATGACCGCCATGCCGGGGTACATCTTTTTAAATATCTTAAGGACCTCAATGCCGTCCATATCTTCCATCTTGAGATCCAGAACAGCCACATCAAAATCCT
>DAOUTV010000126.1 GCA_030668505.1 Desulfobacterales bacterium
GGTGGGCGGCAGCACCAGCAGTCCCCAGTAATCACTCCGGGACCAGGTGTTTTCAAAGACTCTTAGGGAAATAGGCTTTCTAGGGGTAACCCCTGAATGGAGAATCACAATGCGTTGATTCAGGTCGTATCCGACAACCACCGCATAATGCCAGACCGGGTACCACGAAAGTCCGAGATTCTGCAGCACGATTACGGGATGCCCGGCGCTTACCTCCTGGAGCATGGCATCCGGACCGGAAAATGCATAAGCGATTCGGCCGTGCCGGCGAGTTGCACCGATCATCGCCGACTGGAAGCTGCCCTTGCGAGAAGGCGTAAAAACCTCTAGTGCAAGTCTGTTAGGATCGGCTGTGATTCCGCTCCACCTGAGCGCCATAGCAAGCGCTGCAGGCCCGCACTGGAAGGCCTTTTGGGGATAAAACGGCACCGAATCGAGTTCATATCTGGCCGTTAGACGGTTACCAGCCTGCGGCCATTGCCGGTGCAATGCGCTGCAGCCTGATAGCATAAGAAAGACAATCAGCAGGAGAATGCCGGGACCGGTTCTGCTAGCGCCGGACCGGCGGCGTTCGAACTCGGAGCCGGAGCTATTTTTTTTGGAGTTCATCCTTTGATTTAACGAAAGGAAAAACGTCAGTAAATCCCATTATATCCGTAGCCACCAGAACGATAAAAACGATTAACCCGGCACCTACCAAGATGCCGAAAGCGCTGCCGCCAGCGGGAAGCTGTTCAAGCTGTCCGGCAAGACCGACAACCTCGGCTTCGGTCAGGCTGTCGACACGTGCTTTTGCTTCCACTGTATCAATGCCCTGGGATATAAGCTCGGTCTGCACATCCTCACGAGCCAGAACCCGGTTCACATAGTCGCGGGCTTCCTGGGCCAGGGATTCATCAATCACGGTTTCCGTACCAATCATCCCGGCAAAAGCAGATTGATAGGGTCCTGCCAGTAGCATTAAAATTGTCAGGAAAAGACTTACAGGTTTAGCCATATGCAGTATTGTTTTCATAATTCCACTCCGTCAGTTCGATTTAAAATTAAAACCTTAGCTAGTTTCCATCCATAAATGGCCCTTTTCCGCTCCACACCTTAGAGACTATCACCCCCTTTACGAAAAAATCGAGTTTGAATCAAAAAATTGCTTCTCCCCCGTGTTACCAATATTATGTAACATTTACCTCAATTCAACCATATTTTCAAAAAAGTGAAGCGAGCACAGAACTTTCAATAATGGCCAAACAGACCAAAGAAAAGGGTTTTGAAACAGCTTCATAGGAAGTTGCTGAAAATGAACTTCTGTGCCATACCAGGATAAATCAGTTGTGACAAGGTACAATATGGATTCAGTTATTGCTTCCGGGTCTTGAAGGCAGCCCAAGAACGTGTTATATATTATATCGTAGCTTGATAGTTCCATAGTACAAAATTCGTGTTTTTTCTGGCAGAAAACTTTTCCATGGTGGACGAAAGTTGTAAGCTGAAAGCTGAAAGGAACACAAGCTAGGCGTCCAAGAACTACAAGAACTAAGTGTTGCATTGAGCCCTGGCCCAGACCTGGATTTATCAGCTTGTAGCCTATAGTGAGCATGAGCGCCAGGGCGGGCTTTCAGCCTTCAGCTTTGAGCTTGTCAGGTTTAGGGCGTGCGCAAAAGTAAGTTGGTAGAATTGACGCTCAGATTTGGGTTAGAAAGGGATTATTGTTTGGCAACAGCCTTTAAACACGTAACTGATTTTGCATAAACTCTGAATTAGGGATCGGCTAATAAAGCTTTACGGACAAACGGGCGGACTGAAGGCAAACCAAGTCCGACGCCTGAACAATCTCTACCGTCGCAGAACCCCACCGGCCTATGTCGTCTCGCCTGAACTCTCCAAAGCCATTGGCCAGCTCTCTTTTGAAATCCGCCGTCAGATAGGTCTCATGATCGACCGCCGAGGCTGGATCACCCATGTAATAGTCGGCAGCCACCACTCGATCGTAATCCCTAATCTTGAGAAATATCGATCCGGTGGTGGGCGTCTGAGAGGCCTCCGCTGTGTGCATACCCATCTCCAGCACGAACACCTCACACAGGACGACCTCATGGACCTGGCACTTCTCAAGCTCGATCTGATGGCTGCAATTACAATGGATAAAGAGGGCCGGCCGGATCATATTCATGCTGCCCACCTCCTTCCGGAAGGGATCAACGGAAAAAATTGGCAGATACTTCCCCCCTTGCCTCCATGGGACGCTGATATTGGTTGCCAAGCCCTGATTCGGTCTTTGGAATCAGAGTTTGCTCGCAAGGCCCCGTCTCAGAAGGTGGAAAGAAAATGGGAACGTGCCCTGCTGGTGAGTGTTAGCACAACTACCCGGCGCGTAGCAGAGGATTCCATGGCTGAACTCCGTGAGCTTGCCGAATCCTCAAATATCACCGTTGTAGACACGGTGATTCAACACAGACAAAAGGTAGATCCCCGCTTCCTACTGGGGGAAGGCAAGATAAGCCAATTGGTTGTTCTGGCTCTGCAGAAGGGGGCAGACCTTCTGGTATTCGACCAGGAGCTAAACCCCTCCCAGGTTCGCACTATCACCGATCTTACTGATATGAGAGTCATAGACCGAACCCAGCTGATATTGGACATATTTGCCCAGCGAGCCCGCAGCCGCGAGGGAAAAATTCAGGTGGAACTGGCCCAGCTCAAATACCTCCTTCCCCGGCTTTTAGGCAAGGGCACAGCCATGTCTCGACTCACCGGTGGCATTGGCGGCAGGGGCCCTGGCGAGACGAAACTTGAAGTCGACCGGAGGCGCGTTAGGGATCGTATAGGTCACCTTGAGAAGTTGCTCCGGGAAATCCAGAAACAGCGAGGACAGCGTAGGGCCAGGAGGAATAAAAGGGGGCTGCCGGTCATATCTATAATTGGCTACACAAATGCGGGCAAATCAACACTTCTAAACACACTGACTAGGAGCTCAGTGCTGGCCGAGAGCCGTCTCTTTGCCACCCTGGACCCAACCAGCAAACGAAAAAGGCTTCCAAGAGACGTAGAAGTCATCATTACCGATACAGTGGGCTTTATCCGCCAACTACCGGAAGAGCTGATAACGGCTTTCCGTGCCACCCTGGAAGAACTGGAGGACGCCGATTTGCTCCTGCACGTCATCGACATCAGCAACCCAAGATTTGAAGACCAGATCAAGTCCGTTGAACGGATTCTTGAAGGCCTGCACTTGGATAGAATTGCTGTGCTGAGGGTGCTGAACAAGCAGGATCGTGTGGATACCGTTACTGTTAACAAGCTGGTCCGCACCTTGGACGCTGTAGCCATATCAGCCAAAGATGAGCAGACACTTGCCCCCCTTCTGGACAAAATGGAATTGCACATAAGGCGTGTCAATAGGGGCGGAACTAGTGCCGGTCCGGCAGAGCCGCTTGTGGCCATAAGCGAAATTTAGATCTGGAAACACCCGCCGCACGGCCAGCTTGCAAACAGGAAATGTTGCCCGACATCTGCGACTTAACCAACAGCCTGAGATGGGCTTGACAGGCAACGGAGACTCTGTTAATGCTTTCGTAAGGCGGTAAGGCGGCTGAACCCTTGCCTTTTGGCAGGGGTTTTTTCAATAAAGAGGCAAATCAGGCGCGAGTTTTGCATAAAATATTATTTGATTGATGGTCAAGACTCCAGTAAGCCTTCAGCCCTCCAGAAATACGACGGGCCTTTGGCTTTCAAATTTTAGCTTCGATACTAGCTTGACGTAGAAATTGGGAGAGAGGGGATATCTTGCAAAGGTCTCAAGGCAAACCAGAGGAAAACGGCTTAAAGTTCTACCTGAAGGCAACAGTTCTAATCCTTATCGCTTTTGCGGCGGCGGGATGCTCTAAAAATTTGCAACAAACCTCATCTCACAAACCATATCCCGAGGCAAGGTCAGTTGCGTTGTCTCCAAATCATCTGGAAGAAACCCCGGCCCATGTTGCAGAGGACGACAAGAATCAGCTATGTTTGGAGCAAACGCCGGCGGCCGGCCAAGTTGGGATTGACATAGCCAATGATGCGCGCCAGGCTCAGGATGGCGAATCCAAAACAGATAGGAATGCCCAACAAATCCTGGACGAAGCGCTTGAGTTCTGTCAGGCCTCGCAGGATTTTTGGGGGCAGGGCGATTTTGAAAATGCCATTGATGCTCTTGATCAGGGTTACAACTTGATCTTAGAAGCAGATACCAATGACAACCTCAAGTTAATCCAGCAAAAGGAAGACATTCGCTTCATGATCTGCAAGCGGATGCTCGAGATCTATGCCTCTCGGTATATCGTGGCCACCGGCAACCATAATGCCATCCCCATGGTCATGAATCGGTACGTCGAAAAGGAAATCAAGTTGTTTCAGGGCCCGGAGAGAAAATTTTTTGTGAGCTCCTACAAACGCTCGGGTAGATATCGGCCCGAGATTCTTAAGGCATTAGAAGAGGCCGGACTTCCAGAGGAACTTTCCTGGCTTCCGCTCATTGAGAGCGGGTTCAAGGTCAAGGCCCTCTCCCGTGCTCGAGCCCTGGGGTTGTGGCAGTTCATACCTTCCACAGGCTACAAGTTCGGACTCAAAAGGAACGAATGGATAGACGAAAGGATGGACGTTACGAAGTCTACCCTTGCGGCCATTGCCTATCTCAAAGAACTCCACAATATATTTGGCGACTGGATGACTGTGCTGGCAGGATACAACTGCGGAGAGAACAGGGTCCTTAGGGTGATAAGAAATCAGAATATCAACTACCTGGACAACTTCTGGGATGTTTTTGGAAGACTCCCTTGGGAAACAGCCCGCTATGTGCCGCGCTTCTTAGCAGCCCTTTTCATCATAAACGACCCAGAGAAATTTGGATTCGACCTGGAAGAGCTCGATCCACCCCATTCCTATGAGAAGGTCACAGTCTCAAAGCAGATGCGGCTCAAAGATATAGCAAAAAATATGGGCATTCCCTTTAAACCTCTTGAAGATCTCAATCCCGAACTGCGCCACAAGGCAACGCCTCCTGACTCTTATGATTTAAATGTGCCAAGTGGCAAGGGTGAGATCCTTGTAGCAATGCTTGACAAGATTCGTGTATGGACCCCACCCCAAAGGTCATACGTCTATCACCGGGTTAGGCGCGGCGAGACACTGTCCCACCTGGCCGGGCGCTATCGGACCAGCGTTCGTGCCATTGCAGCCGCCAATCACATCGGAAGGCGGGGTTTTATCAGGGCAGGACAGAGGCTAAAGATACCCTTGAGAGGAGGCAAACAACCGGTTTACGCAAAAGCGAGGCAGGCCGTCGATTTTGGCCAATCAGGATCTATTACTCACCGCGTCAAAAGAGGGGACTCCCTCTGGCTGCTGGCAAGGCGCTATAACACAAACACCAAGAAGATCATACGTCTCAACAATCTCAAGACCTCTCATCTGCACATTGGACAGCGACTGATTATCCGTAAAGGAACAAATGTGGTGCAAACCATTGCGGGTGCCAAGACATACCGGGTCAAACGTGGGGACAGCCCCTATGAAATCGCCCGTAGCCATAACATGAAACTGGAACGATTTCTCCGCATCAACGACCTCACACCATGGTGCAAGATATACCCAGGGCAGGTGCTTGCAGTGGAGATAAGATAGAATAGCCCCCGTAGCCTGCACTCCTCCCCCCAGGACTACTGATTTTTCCTCCGTATTTCCTCCGTATTAATTCCGTATTGACTTTTAAGTCATTTTGTACTTCAATATTGACGGCTTCGTAAAAAGTCGGATTCAGTCATTGTGTCATTTCGACCGCAGGGAGAAATCTTATGTTTTCAGCAAGTTATATTGCAGGGATTTCTCGCTTTCAGCCGTCGTAGCCGAGGCTACTATGGCGAAGTCGGCTCGCTCGAAATGACAGGTTATTGAGACTTTTTACGAGATCATCAATA
>DAOUTV010000173.1 GCA_030668505.1 Desulfobacterales bacterium
ATGGTATCTCACGGCTCTTGGCAACCTGACCCTTTTTTCTCGCCTCAGACCGTTTCTTAGGGGTTGCCTGTTCGGTCTTTTCTTGAAGATTACCGTCAGCCAAAATGTCAGACTCCTATGAACCTATCGCCCTTCGGGCGAAGCAGATGCTGGATGCTTGATACTGGATACTGGATGTAAGAATCCAGTTTGTATCTTTATCCAGCATCCAGCATCCAGTATCCAGTATCGTTTTGCTAAGCATAGCCCATCCTGTGGCCAGAGAACCATTAGCAAAAGGGGACACCCTACAGCATATAGCTCATTATGGTTCTCAACATACCTTGAAATTCCGTGACAAAGTGTCTCGTAAAGTAAAGCAGTGCCTCCAAACAGACGCCAAAGAAAAACAGACCAACCATTATCTTCACTGGAAAGGCCGCAATAAGGATATTCATCTGTGGCACTACCCTTGCCAGAATGCCAAAGGCCGCGCTTGTCATGAGAAGAGCGGCAATGGCCGGGGCTCCTATTTTGACTGCCATGACAAACATATCTCCTGAAACTTCCACCATCTTATGAAAAAGCCCATCGCTGAGTCCCAGGGATCCCACACTAACAACGGCGAAGCTGTCAGCCAGTGTACTAAGCAAAACGTGGTGGCCGTTGAGGAGGAGAAAAATCAAAGCAGCAACCCAGTAACCCATCTGTGCAAGGATAGGACCTTGGCCGCTCCACACGGGATCGAGAACATTAGCAATGGCAAATCCCATTTGAAATCCCACAAGCTGTCCTGCTAACTGCACAGCAGTAAAGAACAGCCGAACGGTAAGCCCGATAACCAGTCCCAAGAATAGTTCGGAAAGTATCACACGCGCGCCCCCCAATAAGGTTTCCGGAAACAGTGTATGGTCAGGCCGGACAACCGGAAGGAGCATTATACTGATCATTAATGCAAGCCCTACCTTGACCAGGTTCGGCCACACACTCGACCCTAAAATGGGAAACATGAACAGCACGATACTGATCCGAATCAAAATCAGAACAAACGATTTAAACTGCTCGGGTGAAAGAGTTAGAATTTCCATAACGATTTCGGATTTCACTTTCTTTCTTCGATGCCTTATCCGATTTAAGTGCCTAAAGTGAGCTAAAGTGCCTAAAGTTAAAGATGAAACACCGTTCAACCAATCTAAGCAATGAAACAAGTAATTAAGCAGTTTCTTCTCCGCCGAAGCAGGATCAACTTTAGCTCACTTTAGGCACTTTAGCTCACTTTAGGCACTCCTTTAATCACCGTATATAGATCGGTATCTGCGTGATAAGGTTATGTGTAAAACTGATCAATTGCTGCAATATCCAGTTTAAAAAAAACAGAAGTCCCAACAGAACTGCCAGTATTTTGGGAACAAAGGTTAGTGTCATTTCATGGATCTGGGTGGTTGCCATAAAAACACTTACAGCCAAACCTACAATAAGCGCGAGCCCCAGCATCGGCATCGCAACCAGGATAGTAACCTTAATCGCTTCTTGGGCAAGCCCGACTACAAATTCCGGTGTCATATAATCACGTCACAAAACTTCTCACTAAGGAACCAACGATCAGGTGCCAACCGTCCACCAGCACAAAAAGCATTAGTTTGAATGGCAGGGATATCATGAACGGTGGAAGCATCATCATCCCCATCGAAAGAAGCACGCTTGCTACCACCATATCTATAATCAAGAACGGCACGTATACAATAAATCCAATAATAAAGGCCGTTTTTAGCTCGCTTACAACAAACGCGGGTATCAAAACGGATGTGGGGACATCCTCCGGGACGTTGGGCTTGTCTATCCTGGCCGTTTTCACAAACATGGCCAGGTCTTTTTCTCGTGTCTGTTTGAACATGAACTGGCGAACCGGATGCATAGCTGCTTCAAATGCCTCAGCCTCGGATATCTCTTCATTTAGGTAAGGCTGGAGGGCGTTGTTGTTAACCTGCTGCCATACCGGCATCATGATAAAAACGGTAAGAAACAAAGCCAGGCCAACTATGATTTGACCTGGGGGCACCTGCTGGGTACCCAATGCATGTTTTAGAAACGAGAAGGCCACAACCAGCCTGGTAAAAGATGTCATTAGAATCAAAATGGCCGGTGCAAGGGAGAGAACGGTTAATAGAGCGACAACCTGAAGCAAGACCGAAACCTGTTCGGGGTTGTCGGCTTGACCCAAACCTATCTGGAGCGAGGGAAGGGGTATAGTTGCACTGAAAGCAGCCGCAGGAATTGCCAACAACAATGACAAATGACAAATAACAAATAACCCTGTAAAGGGCCTTCGGCCCAACAGGGCAGGCAAATGACAAATCCCTTTCCTCTTCGAGATATTTCTCCCTCTATTTTTCATTTCTGCCTTTGCCTTTTAGAGACGACTTCAGGAAACCTGCAAAAAGACTATGTGATGCCCCAGATGCCTCAAGACTTTCAATTCTGCCCAGGGCCTCGGATTTCTCGATCTTTGTCAAAAAAGTTATGTTGTTCGGAGTAATGCCGATAACGATTTTTTCACCCACCACATCAATCAGCGCAATACGCTCCTTAGGCGTCACATGATGAGATGACAGAATCTTGATAAATTGTCCGTGGCCGGAACCACCCTTAAGATAAAGGAATCGCTTTATAACAAAGAGGACCAGGATCAAGATCGCCACAACAATGCATAACATGCCGAATGCCTTCAACCCGGCCCCCCAAAGGTCCGGCTGAGACATCGCCTGGGATGTTTCTGCTAAACCACCCATATCACTACTCTCTTCCCCATGCCTAACCCAAAGACTTGACCCTTTCAGCAGGGCTGATAACGTCAGTAAGTCTCACACCAAATTTCTCGTTAACTACCACAGCCTCGCCACGCGCAAACAGCCTTCCGTTCACAAAGATTTCCATCGGTTCACCAGCAAGTTTTGTCAGTTCAACAACCGAACCCTGTCCCAGTTGAAGCAAATCATTGACAAGCATGCTGGTCCGGCCCAGTTCAACCGAAATCTCCAGGGGGATATCGAGTACGAAATCCAAATCACGATCCCCCGCAGTCTGTCCTGTGGCCGCAGAATCTTCAATGTTCTCCGGAGAAACAATCTCAGTAGCGATATCGTTTTGCTCGGTCATTGTTGTATCCTTTCCGGATGTGTTGTTCCTGTCCATCCGTCTTCATAAAGTTAAAACCTAACAAAAGGAGTCAAGTTCTGTGGTCCGCCCTGCCTGCCCTGGTGCTTCGACTTATCATAAGTTACTTAGCCAGTAATCCATGTTCCGGGCAGGGTTTGAGGCGAAGCTTCACTAGCACCTCTTTTCAATTTTTATTGCCTTATTACCCATTACAACGCCCGCACGTCCTTTGAACTTCGGAACACCTTCAACCTTTGCAACCAAGGACTCGTTCACGTTCTGCTGAAGTTGGATCACGTCACCAACCGTGAGACCAAGGAGTCGGTGCCCTGTTATCCGTCCGGTGCCAAGTTCAGCTCTCAATTCTACTATTAAATCCTTAATTCGCTCTTGCACGAGCTCCTTCCAGCCCATGTCTACCTCCAATTCATCGACAGGAAACTCTGCACGCAGTTTATTTCTTATTGGTTCAATAGTGGAGCAAGGAATGCACAGCTTCATGAGGCCCGATACACCATCCAGCCCTACTTTGAAGATAGTCACTGAAACTAAATCGTTGGGTAGCGCAATACCGGCAAATTGCCGATTCATCTCCGATCGTAGATAGATCGTTGAAATTTCATAGACCGGCCTCCAGGCCTGCGCAAGGTCCTCCAGATATACCTTAAGGACATTTTGTATCATCCTGTTCTCTATGGCAGTATACTCTCGCCCCTCAATTTTTACATCCTCTGAGGCCTTTCCTCCAAAATAGCATTCGATAAGATTGAACACTAGTCGACTTTCCAAGGCCAGGATCGCGTGTCCTTTCAGGGGCACCATGCGAAAAATATGCAGGCTGGTCGGTACAGGAAGAGATTGGTGAAATTCTTCAAAGTTGACCATGCCAACTGAGTCGACGCTGACCTCCACCATCTTTCGCACGAGGGCGGAAAGGCTCGACCCGAAATCCTTGCACAGTCTTCCATTAATCATATCAAGGACAGGCATACGAGTATCAATTATCCTATTGTGACCGGTGAAATCATAACGAATGACGTCTTCCGGACTAACCGGCGTGTCGGTTTCTGTAGCAACCTCTCCACCTGACAGCCCTTTGAGCAGGCTGTCCACTTCGTCTTTCGATAAGATATTAACCATGATTCAACACCTTGGTCTTTTTACGGTTTACCTGCAAATCTTTGGTTGACCCATTCGCCACTCGGCCGGTTATAGTTGCCGACTCTCTTGATATCCTAACGTGCGAACCGGCTTAACCGGTTAGCAAAATATCTACGTTTACTCACCTTCGCCAGAATACTCCGTGCGGAAGCACGGGGATGAATGGCGTGGTGACCCGCCATAGCTTCGGCGAAGGCGGGTTATTGCTTCGGCGAGTTCCGCCGTCCTGAGACAAAGTCAGGATGCCCTGTGGGGAAGCACATGAAGGCTTCACTGCACAACAAACTCCGTGAAATAGAGCATCCGGATGCCGGCACCAGGGAGAATCTGATGAATCCTCACTAGCAATTCGTTTTTGAGCCGAAGTTTTCCCTCCGGTCTCTTGATATCTTCAAAAGATTTGCTGGTAAGAAGCAGCAAAATTGCATCCCTTAATTGAGGGGTGCGTTGAGTCAATTCGTTTTTGATATCCTCGTTTTCAACCTCAAATTCGATTGTTGTCTTAAGATATCGTTTGCCTTCCCTGCTAAGCAGATTAACAATAAAGGGCTCCATTTCATAAATAACCCCGAACTTTTCATCCTTGGCTTTTGCCGGGCCGTACCCGGTTTCTCCTGTCTGAGGGTTATCCATGCCAAGGAATCTTTCAGCCAAAAGAGAATTCCATGCTGCGTAACCTCCGCCGCCCAAGAACAGCAACACAACCCCAATAATTATCCATTTCTTGGCAGACCCCTTTGACTCAGTCCCGGCAGCGCCTGCTTCTATTTCCTTGTCTTGCTCTGCCATCTCACCCTCCTGACTTCTCGATTCTATACCTTTTCAAACCATTGGGCTTCTTCTTGCGCTCGATTTATG
>DAOUTV010000172.1 GCA_030668505.1 Desulfobacterales bacterium
AGACCGTTATATAATCAATAACCAATATCGACAGGTCATGTTGGCCGCCCGGGAGTTGGTGGTAAATCAACTTCCTCCCCAGGCAAATACCTGGGTCAATAGACACCTCATCTATACCCATGGCTATGGATTGGCCTCAAGCCCGGACAATGAAGTGACCAGCGAGGGACTGCCCCGCCTCTTCATCAAAGACGTGCCGCCTTCCTTTGAACCTGACCTGAAGATAGAGCGCCCCGAGATCTATTATGGAGAAAAAACAGGGGAGTATGTTCTTGTAAAGACGAAGACCGAGGAGTTTGATTACCCCAAGGGGGACAAGAATGTCTATACCATCTATGAGGGAAGGGGAGGTGTCCCCATCAAATCTTTTCTCAGAAGGCTTTTATTTGCCGTTGAATTTTTCGACCCCCAGATACTATTTACCACTTATTTAAACCCGGAGAGTAAAATAATGTACAATCGCCGGATTGACAGGCGGGCTGGTTTGATTGCCCCATTTCTCGATTATGACGGTGATCCGTACATGGTTGTCTCCGGGGGAAAGCTCTATTGGATTCAAGACGCGTACACGACCTCTGATATGTATCCCTATTCTCTCCGATCTTATGGCCGTTTTAAAAACAAAGGACTAAACTACATCCGGAATTCAGTCAAGGTAACTATCGATGCCTATAATGGGGATGTAGCTTTCTACATTATTGATGAAAATGATCCTATTGTTAAAACCTATTCGAGTATATTCCCTGATCTATTTAAGCCTTTCAATGAAATGCCTGCTGATCTGAAAAAGCACATCCGCTACCCCAGGGACCTCTTTAAAATCCAGGTGGATACATACACGAAATATCACATGGAAGATGTCCAGGTCTTCTATAACCAGGAAGACCTCTGGCAAATTCCCGATGAGTTGTATGGTGATAGCCGGCAAGAAATGGAACCTTACTATATCATCATGAAACTGCCCGAAGAGGAAAAGGAGGAGTTTCTTCTGATGATCCCTTTCACCCCTTCCAAGAAGGATAATATGATTGGCTGGCTGGCGGCCAGAAGTGACCTGCCCAATTACGGGAATCTGGTAGTTTACAAATTACCCAAGGAAAAACTGGTCTATGGACCGATGCAGATTGAAGCCAGGGTGGATCAGCAAACGGAAATCTCCCGGGAGTTGAGCTTATGGGGCCAGAGAGGTTCCAGAGTCATCAGGGGCAATCTTTTAGCCATTCCCATCAGTGATACATTTATCTATGTGGAGCCGGTTTACCTGGAAGCAACACAGGAAAAAAGCGAATTGCCCCCAACAGGACCACCTCAGAGAGGAGGTGTGCCGGTTTCTTCACAACAGGACAAATCAAGGGCCGCTTCGATACCGGAATTAAAAAGGGTTATTGTCGCTTTTGGCAATCGCTTAGTTATGGAGGAAAATCTTGATAAGGCCTTAAGCAGTGTATTGGGTGGGCAAATATTCACCAAACAATTGGCTTCCCCATCTATTCCTCAAACTCAGGATCCTTCTAATCTAGGAGTGTTGGCTCTGGAACACTATAATAAAGCCAAGGATTACTTGCGCCAAGGGAATTGGGCTGAATACGGGAGGGAACTTGAAAACTTGGAGAAAATTCTAAGAGAAATTTCTAGTATAACGAACCCTTAGAGAACCCTCTACAAACCACCCTTTTCACTCTTGACAAGCCCTTTAATGGGTGACCCCGATCTTACATAACGAGGAGCTCCTGAGAAGAGAATGGGAAAGCGCGACGAGTCATCGTTAGGCAAAAACTTCCGTTCAGCGGAAAAGAGACTCACCAAAGGACTTATTAAATGGAGGCTCAAGCGCGTTGGTTTGCCGACCCCTGATGAAGAGACCATGGATAAAGGTTCAGAGCGAATCGTTGATGAGGCGCATAAGATCATGAAAAGACGTGCCAAGAGTATCTTTGAAGAGCTTAAACAAGCCAAGCAAGAGTTTCTGAAAGCTTACCGAGATGAAGAGAAAAAGGAAAAAGAATAGAGGGGGAATCGGAGGGGAAACAATGGACGGCCAAAAAGAATGGGAGCTCCGGTACAACAAACTCCTGGATCGTCTTAAGGTCAAGAAAGTGAAATAGGGCCAAGGGTACGATTTCCCTGTGGCCCTGTTTCACATATTTCAGGTTGGTCAGAAACTATGCCCCTACATAAATGCCCCTACCTGCTCTCTTGATCTTCCCCTGCTTACCAGCCTTGAAAAGGATATTCCTGACAGTCCTTTCCCCAAACCCTGTCCTCTTTATCAGCCCGGCAACGTCAGCGCCCTTCTTCAACCTCTTGATAATGTTGACAACCTGATCAGTGGCCGTCAACTTAGCAGCTTTCTTCTTCGCAGCAGCTTTCTTCTTCGCCACTGGTTTCTTCTTCGCAGTTTTAGCCTTCGCTTTGGGTTTCGGCTTCGCAGCAGCTTGAGCCTTTTCAAGATTGGCCACCTTCTTCGCCATTGCTTCAGTCTTTCTGGTCAGGGCCTTGAGTTCCCTGGTTACCGCCTGCAGATCCTTTTTCAGATTTTTCATGAACGCTCTCCTCCGTGTTTGATTTTTGGTCTATTTATAATCAACCCTCTCCTTCAATTCCCCACCACACTTGAAGAAGGGTAGTTTCTTGGCCGGTACCTCCCTTGGTTCCCCGGTCCTGGGGTTTCGCCCGGTGTAACCCTTGTAACTCCTGACTTGGAAGCTGCACAAACCCCTGACCTCGACCCGGTCGCCAGAAGCAAGAGCTTTGGACATTTCGTCAAAGAACAGATCGACGACCTGTTCGGCTTGCACTTTTGTGAGGTTGGTTTCCTTGCGTAGGGCTTCGATGAGATCGGCTTTGGTCATGGTGTTCCCTCCTGCGAAATAGTGTTATATCAACTTAATAGAAGATGGTTGGGGGAATGTCAAGGGATGTTGAGGGGTTATCGGGGACTTTTGGCTTTTCAGCTTGCGGAAATTGTGATATCTATTTGGAATCTTTAGGTTTTGAACAGCCATAGCCGTTTCATAGGGACTCTGTTGTACCTGGCAAGGCTTGATTTAAGAGGATATTGGATGATGTAAGCGGGTCAGCCGGTAGGTGGCCCGTTTGTTTTTTGTCCATATTACATACCGGATGACTTGTGGCCCAGAATCAAGGAGCCACTCGGAATTAAGCTCCCCGCCTCAAGCGGACGGGGTATCACGAAGGATATACAATTTATTTCCCCTCACCTTCACCCTGTTAAATTTCCCGAAGGGAACCCTATTTAACAGGGCAGGCCCTCTCCCACCAGTCATCGATCCTGAGGCCTCAGACCCGAAGGGGGGAGAGGGTACTATGCGGTAACCCCGCCGCAAGCAGCGGGGTATTGAAAAAGACTAATAAAGTGGTGTGGCATAAGAATTGCTAATCAAATCATGCATTCTTGGCTTTCTGCATCAAAATATCTGATGGAGTAAGTACCAGAGACACGTTTCTCACATAAGGAGGTATTATCATGAGCGTCGCTTCAATGTTTGTTATTGTGTGCATCTTGGTACTGGTTCTGGCATTAGAAGTACAAGTAACCCAAATCACAAAAAAGCTTGATGCAATCCTTGGTCAGAAGAAATGAGATAGTACGTACGACAGTATTACTATACTCGATCGTCAAAAAAATGACGCAAAGATAGCAATGGATTTGTCTTGAGTTCATAAACTCTGAACGCTAAGGCCACCCTACCATCCAAAGCCTAAGCGTAGGGACCGGGTTTGCTTGGTTTGGGGCTTTTCCATGTTGGCATATTGAAGTTTTTGTGGTCTTTAGATATCCATGAATAAGACATGACGTTTTCAGGTGTTTCGTCATGACTTCCTTTTGCAAGCCCCTGGTTTCTTTCCGGTTGCCAGGGGCTTTTTCTATGGTAAATAAAGGAACGAGCACAACGACGCGTTCAATGCGCAACTATTTATGTCGTCGTGTATAGAAACCGTATAAGAACGGAGGGATTCATTATGAGAATCATTGCGTTTGGCGATATTCATGACCGGACTGAAAATATAGGAAAGGTTGAAAGGCTCTCCGATGCAGACTGTGTAATAATTACCGGAGACTTGACGAATTTTGGTGGCGTAGAGAGAGCAAAGAAGGTGATAGAAACTGTATCACGCCATAATCCCAATCTCTATGCCCTGCCCGGGAACATGGACCAAAAACAGGTAGAGGGTTATGTAGACGAGCTTGGAATCAACATTCACTCCAAAGGTGTTATTATTCAAGGGGTAGGTTTTTTTGGTGTCGGGGGTTCAAATTACACGCCTTTTAATACCCCTACTGAATACACTGAAGAAGAGATAAAAGAGTTTATTCGAAAAGGATATGAAGAGATAAAACACGTCAAGTTGAAAGTTTTGGTTTCACATACGCCCCCTTATAACACTAAGGTAGATATTGTGGGCGGAGGACAACATGTCGGTAGTGTCTCGGTCCGGGAGTTCATAGAAAAATATCAGCCACAGGTTTGCCTCACCGGTCATATTCATGAAGCAGTAGGGAAAGACATAATTGGAAACACAATCATCATAAACCCTGGAATGTTGGCAAGCGGGGGGTACGTGGAGCTTGTTGAAAAAGAAGGAAGACTTGAGGCAACCCTTAAGTCCATAAAGCTATCATAAAAACTGCTTCACAATTCTTTATTCTTACAATATTTCATTGATTCCGATTTTTTTGCTTTCCATTGAGAAAATAGCAAAATGTCTTGCGAATTCAAAGAGTTAATAGCAAGCAGCTTGAGTGAAGCGGATATACCAGTCGATATTTTTTCTTCAGTTTCTCACTCGCTGACCCGATTAGTAATTTAGTGGGACGAGCCATTTTGAGAAAACAGGCATGATGTATGAGTGACAATGTGCTTAGGGGCCCCGATAAGCAGAGGGGAGGCGAAGAAAGTGTTACAACAAGACTTGAATTTCGTCCAGATTGTGTCGATCATTACTTCCGGCATGGGATGCAAAATAGACAGCATTGACATCAAGGGGAGGTCCGTCTCGATCACTTGCCCCGGCGGCATAGAGCAGGAAATAGAATGCGCCATGACCATAGGAGAGATAATAGAAGGTAAACGCGATTCAAAAAGCGTATGGGCTATCTGTTAGTAGTCTGTTCGTGGGATTTCATCATCTC
>DAOUTV010000174.1 GCA_030668505.1 Desulfobacterales bacterium
AAATGGGTGCTGACGGTGTGTTGGTGGCCGGGTGACACATAGGCGACTGCCATTACCTGGGTGGTAATGTAAAGGCCGAAAAGATGTTCAAATTGACCCAGGAACTGATCAGGATACTTGGCATTGACCTTGAGCGACTTCGTCTTGAATGGGTCTCCTCGGCAGAAGGTACACTGTTTGCTGAGATTGCGAGGGAATTTACTGAGCAGATTAAGTCCCTCGGACCATCTGCCTTGAAACAAGCGGCCTGAATGGCGGTCGCAAATAAGAGATTCGGAAGAAAATAGTTACCCGAAAAACTTTTTGACGGGATTGATAGGATAAAAACTATCATGTTAATCCTGTTTATCCTGTCTGAGACATTTTATGAGGCGTTGGCATGACTGCTATAGCTGAATTGATTGATATCACACAGACCTATTACTGCCTTGACTGCGGCGTATGCACCGGGAGTTGCCCTGTTGCCAGGGTGTTCCCTGATTTTTCGCCCAGGCAGATTATTGAGCGCTCTCTCTATGAACTGGAGGAGCCTTCTGACAGCACTATATGGAGCTGTCTAACGTGTGCACAATGCAGTGTCCGGTGCCCTGCCAACATTGATTTCCCTGAATTCGTGCGTCTTTTGCGTGATGAGGCTCATGCACAGGGCTTTGATGGCGTCCCTTCACATAACGGTATGCTTCAGACAATTACGGCAATCCAGACTGGTGATGTCAAACAAAACCGTACGTTCTGGATTGAGGACGGGAAAACAACGGATAGAGGCGAAGTCTTCTATTTTGTGGGGTGCAGGCCTTATTTTGATGTCGTTTTCAGATATATTGATGCCGGTTCAATTAAAGGGGCCCAAAACGTGCTGAAGATCCTGAATGCCTGTGGGGTGGAGCCGGTGGTCAGCAATGATGAGAGGTGTTGCGGACATGACGCACTCTGGAACGGGAATGAAGAGAAATTCAGACAGTTGGCCCAACTGAACCTTGATTTGATCCGGGTTTCAGGCGCTAAACAGGTTGTTTTCAGTTGCCCCGAGGGTTATTACACATTTAAGAATATCTATCCCAAATATTTCGGGGAACTGGATTTTGAGCCGGTATATATCCTTGATTTTCTGGAAGATAAAATTGAAGATGGTTCCATCAAATTTGAAGAATCTCACGATGTTGTGACCTATCATGACCCGTGTAGATTGGGCCGACTGGCGGGTATCTATGATGCCCCTCGCAAGCTTATCGAAGTTATTCCCGGTATTAAACTGGTTGAAATGCCCCGTTCCCGGGAAAACAGTGTCTGCTGCGGCACCACGGGATGGATGAACTGCTCCAGTTGTTCCAAGGAGATCCAGATGCAGCGGCTCAGCGAGGCCAAAAATACCGGCGCAGGGACTCTGGTAACGGCCTGTCCCAAGTGCCAGATCCATTTCCGGTGTGCCAAAGAGGCCTTTGATCTGGAAATAGAGATCACGGATCTTTACGACCTGTTGGCCGATCGAATGAAGGTATAAGTTCACCTCTTACCGACAGATTGTGGGGCCACTGTTTTTGAATGAATAGCTGAAAACACCAAATCTTGCGCAGGTTAAAAGCGGAGGGAATTTATTGTGAATAAAGACATTTTGGTTATTGGAGCAGGCATTGCCGGGATGCAGGCATCCCTGGACCTTGCCGATATGGGCTTTAAGGTCCATCTGGTGGAAAAGTTGCCCAGCATCGGAGGTAAGATGGCCCAACTGGATAAGACCTTTCCCACTAATGACTGTGCCATCTGAATTCTCTCGCCAAAGATGCTGGATGTCGGTCGACATCCCAACATTGAGCTTCTCGCTTATAGCGAGGTCGAGAAGGTAGAAGGCCAGGCCGCAGATTTCAGGGTCACTGTTCGCAGGAAGGCACGCTACGTTGAGGAAGACAAGTGCACGGGCTGTGGCGCCTGCGCTGAAAAGTGCCCCACGGATGTTCCGGACGCCTTTAACGAAGGGCTGGGAACGCGCAAGGCAATTTATAACTACTTTGCCCAGGGCATACCCTCTACCCATACCATTGATGCCGACTATTGCCGCCAGTTGAACGGAAAAAAATGCGGCATCTGCGAAAAGACCTGCCAGGCTGACGCCATCAATTTTGACCAGGAAGACAGGATCATCCAATTGGATGTGGGAGCCATTATCGTAGCCGCTGGCTACGACGTCTTTGATCCTTCACTGATTCCGGAATATCGGTACAAGGAAATTTCCAATGTAGTTACCGCCATAGAATTTGAGAGATTCTTAAGTGCCAGCGGGCCTACTGGAGGACATCTGGATAGACCATCGGACCGCGCTGTTCAGGCTGAGATTGTTGAGCTTGAGAAAAGGGCAAATAAATCACAACGGGCCCTCGATAAGTTCGAAAAGAAATATGAAGAGGGATCCGGTGAATTCTATGAGAATTATAAGGCCGGACAATATAAAGACGATGAAGATTACAAGAAATGGGCCGACAAATACGCAGGTCATCTGGCCATTGTTGAAACTCTCAATACCTTAAAAAGGAAGGCCGAGACCTTTGCGGTGGCGAAAAGACTTGCCTTTATCCAGTGTGTCGGCTCCAGGGATTTTCGGTTCTATCCGTTCTGCTCTGGTTATTGCTGTATGCATTCTATCAAGGAGGCCATTATTGCCCACGAACATGACCCGGAGACCAAATCCACCATCTTTGGTATGGATATCCGAGCGGTGGGCAAAGGCTTTGAAGAATACAAAGTGCGGGGTGGCAATAAGTCAGGAGTCAGCTATATGCGCGGACGGGTAGCAGAAATCACTGGGGGACCTGATAATAAACCGATTGTGACCTATGAAAATACCCATGAGAGGAAAGTCGAAAGCCGGGAATTCGACATGGTGATCCTGGCCACAGCATGTGCGCCGACCAAAGGAATATTTGAGTTGGCCAAGATCCTCGGGATCGAACTGAATAAATACAACTTCGTAAAAACCAGCCCTCAATCTCCTGTTGATACATCTGTCCCTGGTATTTTCGTCTGCGGCTGCGCAGGATCACCCATGGATGTTCCTGAATCTGTGGCCCAGGCCTCAAGCGCGGCTGGGCGTGCCGCTGAAATGGTCTTTCAATCTCAATCAGAAAAGGAGAAAGCCGTTGCCTGACATGAAAGATGAAGACATCAGAATAGGAGTATTCATCTGCCATTGCGGGTCCAATATTGCAGGATACCTGGATATGGAAGAACTCTCCGAGTATGCGGAAAAACTGCCACACGTGACTTTGGTACAGAGGAACCTCTATTCCTGTTCAGAGGCTGGCATTAGTGAGATTAAAAAAGGCATCATGGAGCACGATCTTAATCGCGTGATAGTCGCTTCCTGCACACCGAGGACCCATGAACCCCTCTTTCGGAGTTCCTGTGCTGAGGCAGGGTTGAACCCTTTCCTCTTTGAAATGGTCAACATCCGGGATCAGTGTTCCTGGGTACATATGCAGGAGCGGGAGGATGGCACCAACAAGGCCAAAGATCAGATCCGTATGGGTGTGGCCAAGGCCGCCTTGCTGGAACCCCAAGAGCCCATTATGTCAGATGTTCAAATCAGGGCTCTGATTATAGGGGGAGGGATAAGCGGGATGACGGCAGCGCTTTCCCTCGCAAATCGCGGATTTGAAGTAGTTCTTGTGGAAAAGGAAAATAAGCTTGGCGGAATGCTAAACCGGGTGAACAAATTGGGCCCCACTATGACGGATGCAAGCGATCTGGTTGATGGAAAAGTCCTGGAAGTGACTGAGCATCCCCACATCACTCTTTTTACCAGTGCAAAAGTCAATGCTGCCCAAGGCTTCATCGGCAAATACCAGATTGATATCGAAACGGAATCAGGTATCAAGAAAATTGACTTCGGCGTTATTCTTATAGCCACAGGCGCAAGTGTTTATACGCCTGAAGGTCTTTACGGTTACGATGGACAGAGGATCATAACCCAGCTTGAGATGGAAAGACTCCTCAAAAAAGGGTTAGATCCAGGTATCAAAAATATAGTTATGATACAGTGCGTGGGAAGCCGTAATGAAGACAGGCCGTATTGCTCGAGGATCTGCTGCCAGACGGCAGTCAAAAACGCCATTATTGTCAAGGACCAAATCCCTGAGGCAAAGGTTTCCATACTCTACCGTGACATGCAGATGTATGGGGTTGAAAATGAGGAGATGTTCCGGGATTCCAAGGCCAAAGGGATCAGGTACATAAACTACGATCCTGCACGACCCCCTGAAGTGGAATCAAATCACGTTCGAGTATACCATGCCTTACTCGGACGCGAAATGTCATTGTCCGCCGACCTTGTGGTATTGTCGACCCCTCTAATTGCACATGAAGATGCAACTGAGATATCTCAGATACTCAGAGTTCCGATTGACGAGAACGGCTTCTTCCTTGAAGGACATGTCAAATTAAGGCCCCTGGATTTTGCCACCGACGGGATATTCCTATGCGGCAGTGCGCGTTTTCCGGCTAATATTCGAGAAGCAGTAGCACAGGGCCTGGGTGCGGCTTCTCGGGCCTCGATTCCCTTATCTCAGGGTTCCGTAGTGGTTGAACCAATCATCTCTTTTTTGGCCAATGAAGATGCCTGTATAGCCTGTGGCCTTTGCGTTGCACTTTGCCCCTATGGGGCTCTGGAAATCCAGAAAACAGCAAACGAGGAAAAGGTTCACGTGATTGACGTTGCCTGCAAGGGTTGTGGTTGTTGTGCCGCCGCATGTCCGCAAAACGCTCTTGATATAAATCACTTCCGTGACAGACAGATTTTTGCTGCTATTGAAGCAGGGGGCGCTGGGGCATAAGCGCTAAGTTGTTTTTTCCCAGGACGGACTGAAAAAATGAACATCGAACATCGAACATCGAACGTCCAACATCGAACTTTGAATGGGAAAACATAAAGAAAGAGAGGGACAATGGACAAACAATTCAAGCCAAAAATATTATCATTTTTGTGCAATTGGTGCGCCTACGCGGCTGCTGATTCAGCAGGGGTGTCCCGCCTACAATATCCTCCTGCGACCCGTGTAATTCGAACCATGTGTTCAGCACGAGTTGATCCGGTTTATATTGTAAAGGGTCTCGAAAGCGGGTTTGACAGCGTATTTGTCGGCGGGTGACACAT
>DAOUTV010000294.1 GCA_030668505.1 Desulfobacterales bacterium
AGGCAGCCGTTACAACGATATTGAAGAGCAATCGTTTTTTGATTACTATAGATCTGAAGCTGGGCAGCCAAGCTGCAACTGTCCATACCTGCGATCTTTCCACTGATTACGTGAGGATCAATGCCGATTACCGGTCTTAGGTAATGTGAGGGCCAAACAAAGGAGCAATTTATGGGACATGGCAAGGCGCTTAATGTGGCCATTGTGGGTGGCGGTCCAGGGTGCAAGGCTATAATGGATATGATTCTTGTCGAAAGGCTCAGCCAGCTCCGGATGAAGCTAATCGGGGTGGCCTGTACCAATCCCAAGGCCGTGGGATATCTCTACGCCCAGGAAAAGGGGATTTTTACAACAAGAAACCACCACGATCTGTACGAGCTCGAAGATCTCAACATAATTATCGAAGTTACAGGTCGTCATGAGATAGCCGATGAGATTTCCCGAACCAAACCCAACCATGTCCGGATGATAGGCGATGTCGCTGCCCGTCTATTCTGGGATATCTTTCAAATTGAAGAAAAAAGGATTGCCGAACGAAAGCTTTCAGAGGAGGCAATCAGGGTTGCCTATGCGGAACTCAATCAAATATTCGAGACCTCAGCAGATGGGATGCGTGTGATTGATAAAGACTTCAACGTCATTCGGGTTAACGGGGCTTTTTCAGCCCTGTGCGGCATAAGCAGGGATCAAATACTCGGCAAAAAGTGTTATGAGGTTTTTGGCGGTCCCCGGTGTCATACGTCCACTTGTCCGCTGACTCAAATCCTCAGCGGGGGAGAACGGATCGAAAGTGATTCAGAAAAGAAACGTAAAGACGGCTCCACAGTCTCTTGTATTGTGACGGCAACTGCTTTTAGGGGACCCAGTGGAGAACTTATTGGCATTGTTGAAGATTTTAAGGACATCACAGACCGAAAGCATGCAGAGGATGCGTTGCGGGAGAGCGAAGTAAGGTTCCGGACCCAGTTTGATTTATCTCCTCAGGCTATAGCCTTTACCGAAGTAAGCACCGGCAGGATGATTGACGTCAATCAAAAGTTTTGTGAAATGACAAAATATACCAAAGAGGAGGTCCTTGGACGGACTACCACGGAATGCATGTTTTACTCCAAGGAGGTTAGGGATGAATTCTTAAAGGAATTAAAGAGATCGGGGGAGATTCGTGGATTGGAAATGGATTTCAGGGCTAAGGACGGCTCGATTCTTAACACACTCATGTTTGCCAAGCTCGTGCAGATCGCAGGCGAAACATTGATCCTTTCTATATTTGTCGACCTGACGGACCGTAAGCGTCTCGAGGTCAAGCTCCAACAAGCCCAGAAGTTGGAAGCCATTGGGACCTTAGCCGGCGGCATTGCCCATGACTTTAACAACCTGCTCATGGGTATCCAAGGAATTGTCTCTTTGATGGTTATGGATATCAATTCCAAGCACCCGCATTATGAACGATTACAGAAAATTGAAAAACAGATTCAAAGCGGGGCCAAACTAACTTCACACCTCCTTGGATACGCAAGGAAGGGTAAGTATGAAGTCAAGCCTGTTGACTTGAATCAATTATTGAAAGAGAGCTCTGAGACTTTTGGCAGAGCCAGAAAGGAGATAATAATTCACCAAGAGCTTCCCGAGGACTTGTTTGCGATAGAGGCAGATCCTGGGCAGATAGAGCAGGTGCTTTTGAATCTGTTTGTAAATGCCGCAGATGCCATGCCTGGTGGTGGGGATCTTAACCTGACAACCATGAATGTCACCCACAAGGATATGAAGGGCAAGCTCTATCATCCAAAACCCGGCAACTATGTCCTGATAACGGTTGCCGACACGGGCATAGGTATGGACAAAGAAACCATGGAGCGCATATTTGATCCCTTCTTTACGACCAAGGAGATGGGCCGAGGCACTGGTCTTGGCCTGGCTTCTGCCTACGGTATCATAAAGGGTCATGGGGGATATGTTGATGTTGACTCCAAAAAAGGACAAGGATCGACCTTCAGCATCTATTTGCCTGCATCAGAAAGAAGGGCCCATGAGGCTGTCAAAACCGCTGAGCGTTTAACTAAAGGAACCGGAACGGTTCTCCTAGTAGACGATGAAGAGGTTATCATAGAAGTGGGCAAGGAATTGTTGGAAACCATGGGCTACCGGGTACTTATAGCCAAGGACGGAGAAGAGGCCATCGCAATCTATAAAAAACATTTGGATGATATAGACATTGTAGTCTTGGACATGGTTATGCCCAATATGGGTGGCGGTAAGGCCTATGACCGGATGAAGGAGATCAACCCCGACATTAAAATCTTGCTTTCGAGCGGTTTCAGTATTAATGGAGAAGCCAGTGAGATATTGGCGCGAGGCTGTAACGGTTTTATTCAGAAACCATTTACCATGAAAGAGCTGTCTAAGAGAGTAAGTAAGATTCTGGAAAAGTAATAGGTCTTACTCCCAAGCTTTCAATGTGTTGCCATTCATAGCTGTGGCACCTCAGGCTTTACGCCGAGGTGGAGATGAGTGATTCCCAGGGTCAGGGAATATTTCTCCACTTGCGTAAGTCCAGCTTTCTCCATCAATGTGGCCAGGGCGTCGGGGGTAGGAAAATTCATGATCGAGTCCCCTAAATAATGATAGGCTTCGGGATTCGAGGAAAAGGCCCCTGCTAAGCAGGGCAATATTCTATTCAGATAAACATCATAAAGTTTTCGGAAGGATCCGTTGCGTGGACTGGTCATCTCCAGCACCATCACCTGCCCGCCGGGTACGACG
>DAOUTV010000052.1 GCA_030668505.1 Desulfobacterales bacterium
GACCTTTGCAAAACTGTCATTTTTTCGTGATGCGGCGTCAGGCTTCGAATTTTAATCCTCGAAATACATAATGTATTCCTCCGGTTAAAATTTTTGCCTTCCTTGCCTGACAAAAAAATGTCGCGTTTTTCAAAGGTCTCATGTTTTTCATTTGACGGGTCAATCGATAAAAGGCTGTTGAAGTTGTGGTTTATGAGCCTTAATCCCTGATCATCCTGATTTCGACCCGCCGGTTTTTCGCCCTACCTTCAGGGGTTTCATTCGAAGCCGCCGGCCTGGTTTTTCCGTAGCCCCTGACCGTTATCCTCCTGGAATCTACCCCAAGCTCTATCAACTGCATGGCCACTGACATCGCCCGCCAGTATGACAGGCCCATATTGTCTGTATACCTCAAATTAGAGCCGGTATTCCCCACCGGAATACTGTCTGTGTGTCCCTCCACGCTGATTCTATAGTTCGGCATAGCTTTGATTTGTTCGGCCTTTTGTTTGATAATGTCTTGTGATTTCTTAGAAGTAATTTTCTGGCCCGAAGCAAAGAAGCCGTTTAATGCAATTACTATTTCTTCGCTGTTTTCACCGTCGGAGTTCGGTTTTGAGGAAACGGTTCCGGCCGCCGCTTTATCCTGCCATGCCTGCGCAGGTTCACCCTGCAAGACCTCGATATTTTCATCCAGATTCGCCACCTGTGTCCTGTGGGCCTCTTTCTCAAGGGATGCCCTTGCCATTTTTTCATCAACCTGCTGCGGTGCCTGTGCCTGCTCCGCTTCTTTCAGGGATTTCCGTGCCAGACCAAGATTTTCCTGGAGCTGAGAAACCTGGTCCTGAAGAACGGCCACCTGCGCCTGGTATGTTTCTTTCTCTTCCTCGATCCTTGCCAGTTTCTCGTCGGAGACAGATAGCGGCTGTTGCTGAACTTTCAATTCATTTCCGGAATTACCCGCTTTCTTCTGAAGGGGACTGGTTTCTTTTTCCAAGCCTTTCATACTGCTTATGGATTGGTCTTTTCTCTTGACAACTCTGTCTGCAAACTCTTTGTCAGGCCGACCTTTGCCATTATTCCGATGATGAACGTATCCGTTCAGAATTCTTGTCGGTACAGGGCCGCGTACGGCGAGAAAAGTAATATAGCCGGAGGCCATAAAAATGAGGGTCGCAAGTCCTAAGACGAATTTACGTGCCATAAAGACTCCGTGTGCGGATCAAACGTATGCAGTTTACTTTCGAAAAACAACGCCCCTCCCGCATTTCCATCGTAATCGTCTGGCAGGGCGGAAAGTCGGCAATTAATAATAAGAATCTGTTTTTTATAGGCTGTTTCAAAAGACTTGTCCTTGGTCTGTTTGGGGTCTGTTTGGCCATTTTTGACCGGCCTGCTCCCCGTAACCCCCGACCACTAGGGCGGGGTCAAGGGGAGCTATCTAAAAATGTCAATCTTCCTTACCGGGAGGCCTCGCCCTTCAGGGCGGGCGTGGACTCAAAGTTATAGGCTCGCTTCGTTTAAATTGTAAAATTCGGTCTAACATCCTCAAACAGTTACAATTTTGTAACGCTTCGCTGAGAATTATAGGGAAAAATGGACAGAATGGAGTTATCAAAGAGTTTTGAAACAGCTTCAATGGATATATACCCAAAAGGAGATTGTGCGTCAAGCCTCCAATCGACACACCATATTTATGGTCGGAAGGCCATGCCCTGCGTTAAAATCGGTGAGGAACTTGAATATTTGCTTTTACTTGCTTGTTAGATTTTCCATTGAAGTATTCTCTGTAAAATCATAAAGTTAGCAGTCTCAGACAATTCAAATTCATAATTTCCTGGACGTCCTTACTAGTCCCTGATAGAAATTAAAAAATAGAAAACTTATGCGCCAAACGGGGTCTCGCCTGTTTGGCTTCTTGTTTGGTGAAAAGAATCAAAACATTGGAACCGGATGAGCGAAATCTTCACGTCCGGGACTGATGGGGAGCGCTGGGGAACCGGTGCTGCTCCCCGGAAATTTACAAAAACACAGGCTGATAGCCTTCTATATCAAGCACGGAACTTGCGGACAAACTGTCCGTCAGGTGGCAGATAAAGGAGAAATATTATGTTCCATGCAAAGGATATTATGACTAAAGAGGTGTCGACTGTTAGGCAAGATGCCAAAATAACCGATGTAATAAGACTCCTGGCACAGAAGAGAATCACGGGCGTGCCCGTGGTTTCAGATGATATGCGTCTATTAGGTGTGGTGACTGAAAAGGACATATTGAGGACGTTGCGATATGACCAAAATATCAAAGGCAAATCAGCCGCAGATTTGATGACAAGTGAAATCATCTCGTTTGACGAACATGACAGTTTGATGGAAGTCTTTGAAAGTTTAGTGGAAAATGAGTTCAGAAGAGTTCCGATTTTGTCAGAGGGAATATTGGTAGGTATTGTCAGCAGAAGAGACATTATTGAATTTTTCTCCGCAAAAGCAGCTGGGTCTAAAACAAATTAAGGGGGCAGTCAGTATGCCCCGTGCGGGAGCACAGGGAGGCTCCACTTATTGTTGACTTCGTAGCAATATGTGTTACCTTTTTTAAATCTGTAACACAGTTCAAACTTTGAAGGAGATTAGCATGAAAAAAGTTGAAAATGGTCATTTTGTCAAGGTCGATTACACGGGCACATTGGAAAATGGTGACATGTTCGATTCCAGCCGTAATTCCCATCCCATTGAAGTTGAAGTTGGGACAGGCGGGGTCATCAAGGGATTCGAGGAAGCACTCATAGGTATGGTCAATAACGAAAAGAAGACATTTACCCTTTCTTCTGAGGAACCTTACGGAAATCGGAAGGAGAGCCTGGAGCAAAGCTTTATACGCTCTGAACTGCCCCAGGGATTTGAACCCCAGGTCGGTCAGGTATTAGCCCTCCGGAATCCTCAGGGCGGCCAGTTGCCGGCAACGGTGAAGCATGCGGACGATGAAAAGATTACGGTGGATCTTAATCATCCCCTGGCTGGAAAGACTCTGACCTTTGAAATAGAGGTCCTTGAGATTAATGATGAGGCCGGTCCGTCCTCGTGTGCGCCATCGGCCTGTAGCTGTTGCACCACTACGTGTTCGTGATTGTGTAAAGGGACAAGTCCGAAAATATGAAGCCGGCTGACAAAAGTCGGCTTTACTCTTTCTCGTTTTTAAGCCTGGCAACCACCCCTTACCCGAATTGTCCACGGATCCTGATTTGAGTGAGGGTAAGGAGGCTAATGCTGTACGATTTCATTTGTTAAGTTCAGGCTATTCGATTATAATAGTTTTTTACTCACCTTCGCCAGAATGCCCCGTGCGGAAGCAGGGGGATGAATGGCGTGGTGACCCGCCATAGCCTTGGCGAAGGCGGGTTATTGCTTCGGCGAGTTCCGCCATCCTGAGAAACAGTCAGGATGCCCTGTGCGGGAGCACAGGGAGGCTTCACTAAAGAGGACCTTAGTTTGCAGGTAACCATCGATGTTTCATGCCCGCCGCTGCAGTGTCTCATCGAGCACTAACTTTGACGGCTTCGTAAAAAGTCGAAAAACACCTCTTTCTGTCATTCCGGCGAAAGCCGGAATCCAGTTTATTCAGCTAGTTGCAAAGGCTCTGGACTCCGGTTTTCACCGGAGTGACGACTTTTTACGAGATTATCAACTTTCCTGCGTTCAGAAATTTCCAAGAAAGCTACGGCACGTAATCAGTCCAGCCTAGGCAATGCCCTAATTTAGGGCGTTGCCCGTGCGAGTATCAGTACGCCGGCGTTGAAGCAGGTGATGTCTTGTGGAGACCCAGGCTATAAAGATCGTCAAGAAGAAACAGGGTGTCACCGGACAGACCTATAAGGTGATTGATATGAGACAGAACAACATCCGGCAAGACAAGATTCGAAACGTCGCCATCATCGCCCATGTCGATCATGGGAAAACCACCCTTGTGGACCAACTGTTCAAGCAGAGCGGTATGTTTCGCGACAATGAACATGTTGATGAGCGACTAATGGATTCAATGGATCTGGAGCGGGAGCGGGGCATAACGATATCCTCGAAGAACGGGTCCTTTGTGTATGACGGGTATTGGATCAACATCATCGACACGCCCGGCCATGCCGATTTTGGCGGTCAGGTCGAGCGAGTTCTGAATATGGCGGATGCTGCGTTGCTCCTCGTAGATGCACAGGAAGGCCCAATGCCCCAGACGTACTTTGTGCTCAAGAAAGCCCTTGCCGTTGAGCTACCCATCATCGTGGTGATCAACAAGATCGACAAACCCAACGCCCGACCTGCCTGGGTGGTGGATCACGTATTTGACCTTTTTGTGAAACTGGACGCCCCTGATGACATCCTCGATTTCCCGGTCATCTATACCTCCGCAAAGGACGGTTATGCAGTAACGGATACAGGCGAACAGGGTTCGTCCATGACGCCCCTTATGGAGACCATCATTTCTCATGTGCCGCCACCGTCGGGCGATCTGGCAGGCCCCCTGCAGTTGCAAGTAAGCTCCATCGACTATTCGTCCTTTCTGGGTCGCCTCGGTATCGGGAAAATTACTTCAGGCGCTCTCAATGTTGGTCAGGCTGTTGTTGTGGCCGATCAGACAGGCGCGCTCGTCCCTGCCGCCATTTCCCAGGTGTATCGATTTGAGGGCAACCGCAAAATAGCCGTACCCCATGCCGGTGTGGGCGAGATCGTTGCCGTTGCCGGAATGGACGCCGTTGCCATCGGGGACACCTATACGGTCTCGGACAACCCCTGCCCGTGCCAGCCGGTTTCTATTGATCCGCCAACGATTTCGGTAAACATCCTTCCCAATGATTCGCCCTTTGCAGGTAAGGAAGGAACCTTTGTGACCTCTCGACATCTTGCAGAACGTTTGCATCGGGAAACCCTATCGGATGTCGCATTGGTCGTAGAAGAGTTGGAGGAAGGCGTAGGCTTCAAGATATCGGGCCGTGGGGAACTGCATTTGGCCATCTTGATTGAGAAGATGCGAAGAGAGGGTTACGAATTTCAGGTCTCTCGCCCCCAGGTTGTGATGAAACAGCAAGGTGACGACACCCTGGAGCCGTATGAAGAGCTGACCATTGACGTTGACGAAGAGTACATGGGCGCGGCAATGGAAGGGCTCGGTCTGCGCAAAGGCAGGCTCATTGACATGCAACAAGGAAACGGGCAGGCGCGCCTTAAGTACAAAATACCTACCAGGGGCCTTATCGGCTACCGGTCTGAATTCATGTCCGGTACCAAGGGCATGGGCGTTATGAACTATGTTTTCCTGGAATACGGTCCCCATGCCGGCGAAATCCGCCATCGAAGAAACGGCGTCCTAATTTCCAAGTCCATTTGCATAACCGTGGCCTATGCCCTGTTCAACCTGCAGGCCCGGGGCAAACTTTTTCACGGGCCGGGCGTTGAGGTCTATGAAGGACAGATCATCGGTGAGCACAGTCGAGACTGTGACCTGGTGGTGAACCCCGCTAAAGGAAAGAAGCTTACCAACATGCGCGCAGCAGGGTCTGATGAAAACGTTATCCTCACGCCACCATTGATCATGGGTCTGGAAGAATGCATTTCCTACATCAACGATGATGAGCTGGTTGAGATTACCCCCCGAAACATACGGCTCAGAAAATACAAACGGGGGCAGACTTGCATGACTGCAGCCTTACAAAATGCTGCATGAACCGTTTTTTTCCAAGAAACCTATCCGAAATTCCTCAGGGTAATTTCTAAACAACGAACCCCTTTATCGGCCTTCTGGTGTTGCAAGAGAATAGGAGTTTGATAGGTACCCTGAACAATCCGTGCAGATCCCGTTTCTACACTACTGTAAACTAACAGGTTGATATTGCGTTTCAATCGAAAAATGCGGGAGGCAGGTGAAGACAGGTAGGACAAGACTTTGTCAACGGCAGGGCGACCAGTCTGTAAGTTGTTCATCAACTTATTGTAGAGATGGATGAGATCATAAATTACATAGCCTCTGGTTTTAGCCGGAATGGAAGCTGGATTTTGAAACAACTTTTTGCCCCGTCGGACAATGTAACGCAGTGGATCACTCATCGCGTCGGGGAGATCATGGCGCATAAGCAAAGTTTCGTATTCATTAACTGTCAGACCAGCATGGCGTTCCTCCCGAGCAAGGCGTATATCGATAAGGCCTTTCTCAATACCGTAGGAGTCCAGCAAGTCATTCAGATGCGAGAATAGGCCATAACGCGGATCTTTGAGATTGAAGGAATTGATGCGATGCTCCTCTGTTACAGGGATGAAAAACCTGCCGTGATATACGATCTCGTCCCTGTTATGGGCCATAATCGTTGTTTGACGATTTCGGCGATAATGCTTATAAATCCCATCGAGATCGATAAAATAGATCGGTAATTTTGGTTTGTTGATGTAAGTAACACAGTTTTTCAAGCCGGCACTCATAAAGATCAGGTGAGAGTCTGCATTGAGCGGTTCACATTCTTTTTCACTCTCGCTCAATTCTTTTCTTAACTCCATACGGTCGTGGAAATATCCTGCATTTGGCGGGAACAATTTTTGAAAGATGTTGATAAACTGATCAAGCCTTTTCTCGCTATAGCCCAGTTTGGCACAGAACTGCTGGTCGAGATATCCCGCTGTAGTATGGGAAGAACAGCAAGTGGTCATACGGTAGTTTTGTAATAAATCGCCGTATTGATCACTGATCATAGCAGCAACATCAACGATATCGAGCCGTGATTTTGGGCTCAGGTTCAAAGTAAGCTCTGTGGGTTGAATCGACATCCTTTCTTCCTAAATAGCTTTTAGATTAGAAATGCTAATCTTGAATTTTGATAGTCTCGTAAAAAGCTATGTTATGCCGCTCTGCGGCGCTGTATCCGAAAATAACATGTCAATCATATCTAAAATTTATGACTTAGTTATTTGAAAGTCAATTTTTTTCCCAAGAGATATGGAGAGTATTCTGTAAGTAATCCTGTGTGTCCCAGTGACCCAACTCAGCAGAACGTTTGAAATCCTCTATGGCTTTCTCTTTATCCCCTGATAGCCAGTACACCCTCCCTCTGCCGTAGAAATACGATGCCTTTTCAGGATACATGTCAATGGCTTTGTTGATTGACATTAGTGCTTTCTCATATTGACCTGTTTCTCCATAGCATATGCCCAGGTTATAATGTGCAGAAGTGTTGTTGGGATCGAGCTCAATAGCCTTGCTGAACTGCATTATTGCAGCCTTGTCATTTCCATAAGTCGCGCAGATGGCTCCTTTTTCCAGCCAATATGTTGGATCATCTTCTGCCCCCTTAGTTAGACTTACCGTTTCTCCAGCTTCGGTTGGACTGTCCTGCTGCATTTCATGATCCTTTTGAGCTATGGTTATATGTTCCTTCAGGAAACTGATTGTATCGCTATGCCCCCCATTCATTGCCGCCATTAAGGCTGTAACGCCATCTTTGTCCTTAGCATTAATGTCGGCACCCTTGGCGAGCATGGCTTTTACTCTGTCGGTGTTGCCTTCACGTGCCGCATCCAACAGTTCGTCATTTATGCCTGCATAGGAGCCGAAAGTACTAATCATTATACCAAATGCACAAATAAAGGCAACTAATGCCAGATGTTTATTTAAAGACTTCATATCTCGCACCTCTCTTTTCTTCCTTACGCTGCATATATTAGCGGAGTGAGCTCAGAACCTTGCTAATACTCTGACTCAGCTCTTTTGTGGTGAACGGCTTCTGTATAAAACCATCACATCCACGTGCCAATATTTCTTTAGCCTGACCGTCTATGCTGTAGCCACTTGAAAGGAGAACCTTTACATTGGGATTGATCTCCGTTATTTTGTCATAAGTCTCGCCACCCCCCATGCCGGGCATTATCATGTCTAAAATAACCATATCGATTTTGTCATGATTTTGCTTGTATGTTTCAGTGGCTTCTCTACCGCCCTTGGCCTTAAGCACGGTGTAACCCAATCTCTCGAGCATCTCAACGCCTATATCTAAAACAATTGTCTCATCGTCTACAAGCAGAATAGTGCCACTTCCCTCAATGATTTGCTCGGTAGCATAGACAGTATTTTCGGCCTTCTTTTCTGTCGCGGGCAGATAAATGCGGAAGGTGGTCCCGTGACCCTTTTCAGATGCAACGTCAATGTATCCGCCATGGCCCTTTATTATACCGTAGGCCGAAGCCAAACCAAGACCTGTCCCCTGACCCATCGCCTTGGTCGTAAAGAAGGGCACAAAGATGCGCCCCATGGTCTCTTCGTCCATGCCTGTGCCTGTGTCGGCAACCGTTAACAGTATATAGTTGCCTGGTTTTGGATCATATAGCTTGCACCTGATATCCTCGTGTGTGACATTCATGGTTTTCAGGATAAGATCTCCACCAACACGCATGGCGTCTGCAGCATTCAAATATAGATTCAACACAACTTGCTCAATCTGCCCCTTGTCTGCCTCTATGGCAAAGAGGTCTTCGGCAAGATCTATATGAATCGTGGTCTCCTTTCTGGTCCTCCCAAAGGTCTCCGAGGTCTCTTTCAGCAAATTATTTAAGTTGATGGGATTGACCTGATATCTTCCTTTCCTCGCATATCCAAGGAGGTGTGAGGTAAGCTTGGCTCCGCTTTGAACCTGGTCTTCAATGCTTTTTAATCGTTTATAATATGGATGGGTGGAATCTAAGTCCATTAACATTAAAGAGATATTTCCTTGTATACTCATAAGCAGGTTGTTAAAGTCATGGGCA
>DAOUTV010000057.1 GCA_030668505.1 Desulfobacterales bacterium
ACGTGTGGTCTCACTGGTAGTCGCCCCCAGTGAAATGTTTACTTGGATAAAGAGGCCCAAAAGTACTGAGACTGCAAAATAGAGTAGCGGCGTATATCTAGCGGATATGATATTTCTGCGAGCCGTCACTATCATTCCCCTTGCTCATCTTTGCGCAACAAACGTCCTCTCTACTTCACTTCACAGGACAGGCAAGGTCTGTAGGTGGTATCGCCTTTTGGGGTGTCTTCTTTGATATGATTTTTGGAATATACTCCTGTTTACTGGAAAGCTTATCTCCTTTTTTCTTCAGCCATACGAAAGTGCCGGAAAATGCGAGCAGGCCAAAGAAAGCCACAAGAACATTCTTATCAAGCGCAGTCAGCCCGGATAATAAATGCCCCAAGACTATTCCTCCTATCATGGCAAGGATGGGTAACATATAAACCAAGAACGTTGCCTTTAGCAGGGAGGAACTCGTCATAGCTATGGTGACCAAATCACCAGCCTCGGCCCCGACGGTGTTGTGTGCCTTTACCTCCGCATTGGCGCCACCACCCCCAAGGGATGTGCAAGCATCCTTGGCCGTGCAACTTTCGCACGCTGGTTCCAGCTTGGTCAACACCACGGCCATGTGACCCTGGACCGCCTTTACCACACCGGTTTTTTTTATCAACGCAGCCATGTTCGTTTATCCTCAAAACCTGGTCGCAATGATGGGGCCTAAATTAGTGCCCATCCATAAATGGCGATTTTCCGCAATCTCGGCGTCAGACTCAGATTTCAATCCTCGAAATACCCTATGTATTCCTGCGGTTAAAATCTTCGTCTTCCTTGACCTTGCAAAAAATATCTCATTTCTGGATGGACACTCATTATACACCGAATCTCCGTTGGCCCCGTCAGGCCACCAATTTCCGTTTGACTGATGTTTGTTATCTGTTCTAAGGTTTGCACTGATTATTGCCGTACAAAGGAAGCTTATCATGAAAACGTTTAAAAATAAAGTCCTTGAGGCCACTGACTTTGTTCGGGCCAAGATCACAGACCGGCCGCTTATAGGGTTGCTGATCGGAACCGGCCTCGGTGACACGGCGGATGGCATAGACAAGGCCATATCGCTTGACTACAAAGACATACCCCACTTCCAGGTCTCTACGGTCCCAACCCACCACGGAAGGTTGTTGTCTGGTAAAATGGCTGGCAAGGCGGTCATGGCAATGCAGGGGCGGTTCCACTATTATGAAGGATACAGCATGCAAGAAATTACCCTCCCTATAAGGGTAATGCAGCTGCTGGGAGTCAAAACCCTTATATTGTCGAACGCAGCAGGCGGGATTAATCCCCTGTTTGATGTAGGTGACATCATGATCATAACCGACCACGTCAATCTTATGGGCAACAATCCACTTATCGGGCCGAATATGGATGAGTGGGGACCGCGGTTTCCTGATATGTCTCAGGTATATAACCGGAAGCTGACGGCCCTTGCCGAAGAGGCTGCCCTCGAAAACAATATCCGGGTTCAGAAAGGTGTTTATGCGGGGCTTCCAGGCCCGTCTCTTGAGACCGGTGCTGAAATTCGGTTTCTTAAAACCATTGGGGTGGATGCCGTGGGACTCTCCACGATCCCCGAAGTGATAGCAGCGGTCCACGGGGGAATGGCCATCCTTGGGTTTTCTGTGATTACCAATATGAATCTTCCGGATCCTGTAAAGCCTGCTCGGGTGGAAGAAATTATTGCTGTAGCTGAGCGTACGGCACCCCGCCTTCAGGCAATTATGACACGCGTCGCAGAAAAATTACCGGTATAGACGGATTTCCGATTTCGGAATGCGGAGTGCGGATTTAGAAGAAGTCGAAACGGTCATCCAGTATCCAGCAAGCAAATGTCATTAACTCAAGAGTCCAATCTCCCCCTTTAGCAAAGGGGGGCAGGGGGGATTTATTCAACCTCTCGAAATCCCCCTAAATCCCCCTTTTAAAAAGGGGGACTTTCAACGTCAACATCCGTTAGGTTGCTTAGTTCTATGATTCGTGTTTTTTCTGGCAGAAAATTTCAAAAGATAATCACGCCTCTTCTCAAGGCGAAAGCCGCAATACACGAAAGATGGAAAGCACGAAATAGAAAAATATGGTTCTTTCGTATCTTCGTACTTTCGTGCTTTCGTGATAGATTTATTGCTTTTTTGGTACCGGCTCGTCCGGGTTAGGTTAATGACATTGAATGCCAAATAACAAACAACAAGCAACCGTGAAACCAATTGACATATTGATTATAAACGGCTCGGTTCTGACCATGGACCCCCAGGACACCCTGATCAAAAACGGGGCTGTGGCAGTGTCCGCGGATCGAATTGTGGAGGTAGGGACAGAAGATGCCTTGAGCGCCTCGTACCAGGCCGCAAAAATCATTGATGCCCGGGGCGGGATCATCATGCCGGGCCTGGTGAACACCCACACACATGCGGCCATGACCTGTTTTCGCGGGCTGGCCGACGACCTGCCCCTAATGACATGGCTTCATGACTATATCTTTCCTGCCGAGGCCAAACTCACCTTTGATATTGTCTATCAAGGTACTCGCCTTGCCTGTTCTGAAATGATCCTTTCAGGCACGACCACTTTCTGCGACATGTATCTCTTTGAAGAGGCTGTGGCCCAAGCTGTCAAAGAGGCCGGGATGCGTGCTGTGGTGGGCGAGGTGATCTATGATTTTCCATCCCCGAATTACGGCCCCGTGGAAGATGGCTTGAAGTACACAGAGGCCCTGATTGAAAAGTGGCGGGACGATCCTCTAATTACCATAGCGGTTGAACCCCATTCTGCCTATGTGTGCTCCCCGGATTTGCTGCAAAAGGCCCGGGCCATTGCCGATAGAAACGATGTGCCAATAGTCATCCACCTATCGGAAACAGAACGTGAGGTGGTGCAGATAAGAGAAAAATATGGACGGACCCCTGTGGCCCATTTGGCAGAAATAGGATTTCTGTGCCCAAACCTGATTGCCGATCACTGCGTTGCCCTGACCGCAAAGGACACAGCGCTCCTGAAAGACTTTGACGTAAAAATAGCACATAACCCGGAAAGCAACATGAAACTTGCCTCAGGCGTGGCTCCGATCCCTGAACTCCTTAGGCAAGGCATCACAGTGGGTATCGGGACTGACGGTTGTGCCAGCAACAACAATCTGGACATGTTTCAGGAGATGGACACCGCAGCCAAGCTCCATAAGGTGCATACCCTTGATCCCACAGTCATGGACGCCCGGACAGTGGTAAGCATGGCGACCATAGATGGGGCTCGGGTATTGGGAATGGGCGACATAATTGGTTCACTGGAAGCGGGCAAGAAGGCCGATATCATCATTATCGATATCAGAAGTCCGCACCTGATGCCGATGTATAATATATACTCCCACCTCGTCTATGCAGTGACCGGCAGTGATGTGGTCACATCTGTTGTGAACGGTCGGGTGTTGATGGAGGACCGGGTCTTGACGACACTCGACGTGGATGAAGTGATGGCGGCCGTAAATCGGATTGCTCAAGATATCAAGGGATGATGCATTCGCAAAAGACTTTTTACGAAACCGTCAAGGGATAGGATGAAAAAAGACACACCCTACGATATTGTTGTTCATAACGGCACGGTCCTGACGGTTAATGCGGCATTTGATATTCTCAAAAGCGGCATAGTGTGTATAGCAGATGGCACCCTGAAGCGTGTTGAGGAAAGGACGGCCGATGAGCCGCTCCCCGCGGCCCGCCATGTCATAGACGCCCAAGGGGGCATCATCATGCCTGGATTGGTAAACACCCATACCCATGCGGCCATGACTTTGTTTCGGGGCATGGCCGATGATCTCCCTCTCATAACCTGGTTGAACGACTACATATTCAAGGCTGAAGCACAGTGGTTGAATCCTGAAAGCGTGTATACAGGCACCTTGCTTTCCTGTGCGGAGATGCTTTTGTCCGGCACGACTACATTCTGTGACGGCTATTTTTTTGAGGATGCAGTGGCACACGCCGTAAAGGAGTCGGGAATGCGGGCCATCCTTGCACAGGGAATTGTGGACTTTCCTGCCCCAGGGGTTGCTGATCCCAAGAAAAACGTAGCGGAAGCTGCACAATTCATCGAAACATGGCAAGGGAAGAACTCCCTGGTAACTCCTGGCCTCTTCTGTCATTCCCCGTACACCTGCTCTGAGGAGACACTCAAGAAGGCCCGCAAAGTGGCTGACGAGGCTCACTCCCTTTTTCAAATCCATGCAGCCGAGACGCAAAACGAGGTGAAGGAGATTAATCAAAAGCATGGGACGAGCCCTGTTCAATACCTTGACCGGATTGGCGTATTAAATGCCAGGACCCTCCTGGTTCATGCAATCTGGGTAAATGAAGCAGACTTTGCGTGTATGGCCAAGCGTGGCGTGGGGGTGTCGGTCGCAACGGAAAGTGAAATGAAGCTTGCCTCGGGCGTGGCCCCAATCCCTGAATTTCTAAAAAGGGGCATCGCCGTGGGGATCGGCACCGATGGTGCTGCCAGCAACAACAACCTGGACATGTTTCAGGAGATGGACACTGCGGCCAAGCTCCACAAGGTGAAGAGACTTGATCCCACGGTCCTGGATGCCAGGCAAGTCTTGGCCCTGGCGACCAAAAGCGGCGCAGAGGCTATCGGCCTAGGGGAACAGATCGGGTCGCTTGAAGAGGGCAAGAAGGCCGATTTGATTATTATAGACACCCACAAACCCCATCTGACCCCCCTTTATGACCCAGTCTCTCACCTTGTATACTCGGCAAGTGGGAGTGATGTAAGGGATGTGATCATTGAAGGCCGGCTGGTTGTCCGGGACAGAGCCCTTCTTACCATAAATGTTGAAGCCGTCATGGAGGCTGTCGAGCACCTGGCCCGCCGGATCGTCATCTAGACTGAGACTAAGACCGCATTCAGCGCCTCCTCGGCTGTGGACACATATTGCACCCCTTCCATGTTGGGCCAGGTGGAAAGACCAACAACCGGTTTTTTCAGTTTAAGGGCGATACTTATTTCAGACAGGGTACCGTATCCACCCGAGACCGCTATAAGCAAATCTGAGCTTCGTACGATCAGCACATTTCGGGCATGGCCCAGATCGGTCACTATGGGAATGGTGACATACTGGTTGGCGTGGGCTCTGTCAGGGCCAGGAAGGATACCCACTGTCCGGCCCCCTGCCTCATAAGCCCCGCGGCAAGCACCTTCCATCACACCGCCCAGCCCGCCACATATCAGGATCGCATCCATCTTGGCTATACCGACCCCGACCTCACGTGCAAGTTCGTAAATTTCGTTGTTGCAGCTACCTGCCCCGATTACGCCGATCACCTTCATGGCCATATTACCTCCAACAATTCATTGTTTTTCAGTTTCTATAACAGCTTGAAACGATAGTGCTTTGTCGTGCGTATTGCAAACCCAAACCCTCTTCTTTCCCCTTTTTGCTTTTTCTTTGGTTGTCTGTTACACCCTTTGGCATGGAAAAAGATCCTCCTCATATACTTTTAATCAACCCCTGGATACATGATTTTGCGGCATACGATTTCTGGGCCAAGCCGATCGGGGTCCTCACTATCGCCAGCATCCTCAGGATGCACGGGTATCAGGTTAGCTACATCGACTGTTTGGATCGGTTTCATCCCGAGCTGTCACACACCGGGAAAACCGGTCGGTTCGGCAAGGGGCACTATCTGAAAAGCCGGACACAAAAACCCGAAAAGCTATACGATGTGCCCAGGAATTATTCCAGATACGGTATACCGGAAAGCTTGGTGCGCAAGGCTATCAATGAGAGACCCCGACCGGAGGTAGTGCTTGTGACCTCCCTGATGACTTACTGGTATCCGGGTGTCATCGCCCTCATTGAAATCGTTCGGGAAACGTTGCCCGAGGTGCCTGTGGTGCTGGGAGGAATCTATGCTACCCTCTGCTATGACCATGCAGTCAATAATGCTGGCGCAGATTACGTCCTGTGCGGAGAGGGCGAAGCCGCTGTGATTGAATTGGTTGGCCGCCTTACGGGTTTTGCCGCTGAACAGCGGGCTTTTGCTGATGATCCGGATAAGTATCCCTATCCGGCCTTTGATCTGCAGTCAAATATTACCTATGTTCCCATCCTTACCGGTCGGGGTTGTCCTTTCCGTTGTGCTTATTGTGCATCCGGTTTTCTAAATCCTACGCTCAGGCGCAGGTCACCCCGGCATGTGGTAGAAGAAATAGCCTACTGGCACGAGAAATACTCTGTGCCGGATTTTGCCTTTTATGACGACGCCCTGCTGATAGATGCAAACCGTCACATAATTCCGATCCTTGAAGGAGTCCTTGCCCGGGGCCTTGAAGTGCGCTTCCATACACCGAATGCGCTTCACATAAGGCCGTTGTCAAGAGATATGGCACGATTGCTCTTTCGTGCAGGGTTTAAAACTATACGACTCGGGCTTGAAACGGCTTCCTTTGATGATCGCAAGGCCATGGACAGTAAGGTAGGGCCGGGGGAATTTCAACAGGCGGTCGATCACCTGAAAGGCGCCGGCTTCAAAGGCGAAGCCATAGGTGCGTATCTACTTTGCGGTCTGCCGGGTCAAGACCCTGACGAACTTGAGACCTCCATTAAGATGGTGAAATCCTGCGGCGTGAGACCGATACTGGCCCAGTACTCACCCATTCCCCACACTGCGCTTTGGCCTGAGGCGGTCAGTGCCTCGCGCTACGACCTGGACTCTGATCCGATCTTTCACAATAACTCTATCTTACCCTGTCAGAAAGAGCCATTTTCCTGGAAAAAGGTTGGATACTTTAAGCGGTTGACCCGAGGATAGCACCTTGGCTTTGAAATGAGTTGACAAGGCATTAAAAAATTAGATTAAGCCACAATGATCTCATCAAGGGATCGCTTCGGTACGTGGTGAACATCCTGGCTGTCGCGCCAGTACTTAATGTCTCCTTCAGGCCCCACGGTTTCGATCACGACTGTTTCTTTTGGTTTACCGAGGGCAATTGCCAGCAAAATTTCAAGGTGCCCTGGGATGGATAAAGCTTGGCGGAGTTTGTTTCGTTTAATCGAGCCAACCATACATCCTCCCAGACCCTTTTCGGTGGCACACAGGAGAATCGTCTGGCCTGCAATGCCATGATCACATCCGAATGCCTTGGAAATGGTTGTGTCGCCAAGGACGATGATGTAAGCAGATGGCCTTTCACCCTCTGGCGGCCCTTCCCATTCCTTCAAATATGCCGCCCAAGCAAGGTGCTTGAAAATAAGAGCATTTTTTTCAGGTTCACAGGAAAGAATATACTTTAAGGGTTGGAGGTTGGCGGCTGAAGCACAGTAGCGGGTGAGGCCGACCAGTTCTTCTAAGGTCTTACATTCTATTGGGACCTCTTGGTAAAATCTACGACAGCTCCGATTCTTTCGCACCAGATCAGCAATCATTTTGAACTCCTGAGGCACCTATCTTACACCAAATTTATGTGCCACAGTATAACTGATTGTCAAGGAAAACTTCATCTGTCGCGATATCGAATACTGCCATAAAAAGTCACCTGAAGTGTCAAAAAACGTCACTCGTGAGTAAAGGAAAAGAGGGGGAAAATACAGAGGGGGGGGCAAGAAGCCTCGGTCTAGAATGTTGGGGGGAGACTGTATAACGGTGGATCGGTTGTTTCATCGGCCAGATAGTAGAATTCTCTCTTACCGGCACCGGTTACCGAAGCGGGATCATATGAGCCGTGTACATGATACAAATAGGCTTCAAAGAAACTGGTGTCTGGTATCCCAGTGCTCTCACTTCCACCCGTGACCACGGCCATGACACCAGGCGACAAGGTATAGACCTTGAGCCTATCGTTGCCTCCGGTAGTCTTGACCCCTATATAGGTACCATTAATTGACGTATAATCAATGTCTTCCAAGGTAACATAGCTGTTCCTGACAACTGTGATCAAGTTTCTACCATCGGCCAAGGCCATGACGTCATAAGACCTTGTTCTCAGATCTATCACAAAAGTAAAAGCCATCTGAGCCAAGACGCCCAGTATAACGCATACAATGAAGAGCTCTATTAAGGTAAAACCTTTATTGTCTTTTAGTTTTCCCAGCATTTTTCTCTCCTTTCTCAGCAAAAAAAGCTGGCAGTAGTTAATTTGCCACCGGTTCCCAGCTTCCATTGACATGGATATGAGAGGTATGACTCATTTCAGGATACTCAACATTTCCGAAACCCAGCGTCCCGTCTTTATCTTTCCAAACCAAGTATTGGTTGCTAAGCTCTGATGCGATTGTCTGATCCGATTTGTCTTCTTGCCGGCCATGATCTTTGTATGTGCCGGTTTCCG
>DAOUTV010000078.1 GCA_030668505.1 Desulfobacterales bacterium
ATACTTATCACCAGCACAAACAATATGAAGGCAGTACCGCACCTGGGATGAAGCGTTGAAAATCTCTTAGCGTTCTCAACAGTCAGGGCCTCGCCTGCTTCGTATGCAAAAACAGACTTGTGTTCTGCACCATGGTATTCAAAGATTCGCCTAATCTCCTTGAAAAGCGATATGAGCCAGACATAGCCAATGAAAATTATGATCTTCACAGCCCCATCGATCAGATGAAAAAGAAGGTGCTCAACGCCCAGTCTTACACCAAATAAACGGCCAACGAGGCCGCTGATCACATGAGGCAAAATCACAAAAAGGACAACTCCTGCCCCAAGCCCTGCAAAGATGGTAAAAAACAGGGCCCAGCCTCCCACTGATTCCTCCTCTTCCTCTAAGGCCTGATTGGCTGAAAAGGTCAGTGCCTGCATGCCATTAATCAGGGATTCAAGCATGATAAGGCTGCCTCTGACAAGAGGCCATTTGAGAAATGCCCATCGCTCAGACAAGGAACGCCATCTGTCCTCCTTGACCAATATCTCGCCATTTGGACGACGCAGTGCAATAGCCAAGCTCTTGGGCGACCTCATCATCACGCCCTCAATCACTGCCTGCCCGCCCACATGAATGTCTTTATGTTCCGTCTTGAACACCATAAGCACCGAAGTGAACTAAAGTGAACTAAAATGCCTAAAGTGCCTAAAATTTAAACAGATAAGAAATTCCAGATCTTGTCATCTGATTCCTTATAATCCTGCCCTCGGGAATGCTGGGTAAAGTTGTTCACAAACGGATAATTCGCATCGGGAATTCTGGGGTCCGGTTTTCAAGCCCTTCGGCGAATTGTCTATGATCCATAATTATCCTACATAACTTTAGGCACTTTAGCTCACTTTAGACACTTTCTTGCTTATTCTGGGCATCAAACTTAGCATACTTCCTGCGGAATCTCTCAATACGCCCGGCTGTATCAACCAGTTTCTGTTTGCCCGTAAAAAAGGGGTGGCATTTGGAGCAAATTTCAACCCTGATATCCTTCTTGGTGGACCCTACCTCTACCTCATTGCCGCATGCACAGCGAACTGAAGTTTGAAAATACTCTGGATGTATATCCTTCTTCATGTCAAGTCTCCATTAGTCGTTGAGTTCATGATTATTAACTGTTCATCAAGTCCAAAAATTCTGTATTATCCGTCGTTCCTTTCATTTTATCAAGCAAAAACTCCATACTGTCTACCGGATTCAAGGAAGATAGTAATTTTCTCAAAATCCAGGCCCGGCTCAACACGTCCGACGCAAGCAGCAGTTCCTCTTTCCGCGTCCCTGACCGATTGATGTCGATCGCAGGAAAGATACGCTTGTCTGATAGCTTTCGGTCCAACTGCAACTCCAGGTTGCCGGTCCCCTTAAACTCTTCAAAGATTACTTCATCCATTCGACTTCCGGTGTCAATCAAAGCTGTGGCAATGATCGTAAGGCTTCCACCTTCCTCAATATTACGAGCAGCACCAAAAAAACGCTTTGGGCGATGCAGTGCATTGGAATCGACCCCACCTGAGAGGATCTTACCACTCGGAGGCACCACCGTATTGTAAGCACGGGCAAGGCGAGTAATACTGTCTAAGAGAATGACCACATCTCGTTTATGCTCCACCAGGCGTTTGGCCTTCTCAAGCACCATTTCCGCCACCTGGACATGCCTCTGGGGAGGCTCATCAAACGTAGAACTGATCACTTCAGCATCCACCGAGCGTTCCATATCGGTCACCTCTTCCGGTCGCTCGTCAATAAGCAAAACGATCAGCACAATATCTTTGTGGTTGGCATTAATGCTATTGGCAATGTCTTGCAGTAACATGGTCTTGCCTGTCCTCGGAGCTGAGACGATAAGGCCCCTCTGGCCAAACCCGATGGGTGTCAACAGGTCCATAATTCGCACACAATAGTTGTCTGGTTCCCTTTCAAGGACAATCTTTCTCTCTGGATAGAGTGGGGTTAGATTATCAAAGAGGATCTTGTCCCGTGATTTCTCGGGGTCCTCAAAGTTTACCGCCTCCACCTTCAGCAATGCAAAATACCGCTCGCTATCTTTGGGCGGCCGAATCTGTCCCGACACAGTGTCACCAGTACGAAGGTTAAAACGCCGGATCTGGGAAGGTGAAATGTAAATGTCGTCAGGGCCCGGCAAATAGCTGTAGTCGGGCGCCCTCAAAAAACCGAAGCCGTCGGGTAGTATTTCAAGTACGCCCTCACCATAAATAAGGCCGTTCTTCTCTGTCTGGGCCTGCAGAAGTGCAAAAATCAATTCCTGCTTCCGCATACCTGAGGCACCTTCGATCATGAATTCTTTGGCCATTTTAGTCAGCTCAGCTGCTTTTTTGGCCTTTAGCTCTACTAGATTCATTTAATCATCTTCCTTTGATTTGGTTAGAAATGCTTTAAAGCGGTAGTCCTCGTGGCCTTACGAACGAGTCGGCTAAGGCCCATTACTGATTGTGCCTATATGAACGTAGGGGCTTCGCCCACAATATATTATAGATTTTCTGAGACACAACATTAGCACACTCTGTGGAATATTGGCTGGTTACTCTTTTTGAAAATAATGGGGATAAGTGGCAGTGTCTTTCAGCTTGTGCTCTATTGCATGCAGAAGTTACTAGGTGTTTTCTCTATGCTCTCCCAGGAAGGTTCTATTTCATATTTCTGTGTTTAATAAATAAATAACATATTACACATCCCTGAATGTGTCAAGCCTTTTCAAGCACTTTCGGTTATTTTCCTGTAGATTCCTTTTACGGCAATCTCCGTCTCCTTGAGCAGTCCCTGATTTTTCACAATGTGGTCAGCATATGGTCGCTTCTTATCAACCGCCACCTGAATGCCCAACAGGGCCTGAATCTCCGCTGAAGACGAGCCGTCACGGGCCATCAGCCGACCCTTTTGTAGATCTGAGCCGGCTTCAACCAGGACCACGACGTCAAATTGGTCTTGAATCCCGAGTTCGATGAGAAGGGGAATTTCCACTACCACAACAGCGCCTTCGTGGCAAGATTTGATGGCATCAACCTTCTCCTCGAAAAGTCTGAATATCTCGGGATGGGTTAGCCTCTCCAGCACCTTGCGCGCCTGAGCGTCTCTTGTAATGATCCCTCTGAGCTTCCTTCGATCCAGGCTGCCATTGGCTCTCAGGATACCTTTGCCAAAGTGGTCTGAGATGGCCCCAAGAACAGGTGAATCACTCTTGACGGCCTCACGGGCCAAATCATCCAGGCTAATAACATGGGCACCCAGTCGTCCAAAATAATCGCAGACCACTGTTTTGCCGGTGCCCGCAGCCCCGGTCACTGCAACTTTCAGCACCTTTATCTGTTTTCAGGTCTGAGCGCGCGTACGGCCGCACCCGCCTGCCACATCTCAGAGTTCTTCATTTCGTCCAGTTCTTGTCTGAGCTTTTCGCTATAATCCGGCGCAGAGTTAGCTTCCAGGACAATCCTGGTCTCTTCTCCCGAAATCACACGTCCATAAAGCTCCTCAAAAACCGGCGTGACCGCATCACGGAATCTGTGCCTCCAATCGAGTGCTCCTCTCTGGGCAGTGGTGCTGCAGTTGGCATACATCCAGTCCATCCCGTTTTCAGCCACAAGGCGAATGAGACTCTGGGTCAACTCTTCCACGGTTTCATTGAATGCCTCGCTTGGGCTGTGCCCATGTTTACGCAACACATTATACTGGGCCTCAAAGATGCCCTCCAAGCAGCCCATAAGAACCCCACGTTCTCCGGTGAGATCACTATGGACCTCTTTTTCAAAAGTAGTGGGGAAAAGGTACCCGGAGCCGATGGCCATACCAAGGGCAAGGGCTCTCTCTTTTGCCCGGCCCGTGAAATCCTGGAAAACCGCATAGCTGGCATTGATGCCGCTTCCATCCAGGAAATTCAATCGCACATTCCTTCCGGAACCCTTTGGGGCCACCAGGATCACATCAATATTTTCCGGTGGAACCACTTTGGTCTGGTCGCTATATACAATGGAAAACCCGTGGGAAAAATAAAGGGCATCTCCCTCCTTCAGGCACTGCTTGATCTTTGGCCATGCTTTCATCTGACCAGCATCAGATATGAGATACTGGATGACGGTGGCCCGCTCTGCCGCCTCTTCCAGTGAAAAAAGCGTCTCGCCCGGCACAAAACCGTCTTGGACCGCCTTTTCCCAACACTGGCCCCCTTTTCGCTGGCCTACAATCACAGGAATTCCATTGTCCCTCATGTTCAGTGCCTGTGCAGGACCCTGTACCCCATATCCAAGTATGGCCACCGTTTCATCAGTCAATACCTCTTTGGCCTTTTCCAGAGGAAATTCTTCCAGGGTAACCACTTCTTCCAAGACACCACCAAAATCGATCTCTGCCATAGCTGTTCTCCTTTTCCGTAATTGGCCTGCCTTGCCCGCCCTAGTGCTGGTGCTTACTGTAGGAATAAAGCCGGCAAATCAGGCCCGTCCTGCCCGCCCTGCCCGCCCTGGCGCGACAGAAGTTGGACAATGTCAAGGTAAGAATAACCCGGTCTGGGCCAGGGGCGCGACAACTTTAGCATTGATGCCTGTCCCCGTCATCCCGGTCTGTCTTCGACCCTGAGCTCAGACCGAAGGGGGCCAGGGGCACAACGTGCTTATACTGATCCACTAATACCGGTCTGGCCAGGGGGGGCTTCATACCTACAAGCACACAGCCGGTTGGATAGGTCTGGGCCGGGGGCGAGTAGTAAAATTCGTTGGACCCTCAGTCTATTTTAATAACAACAAGAAGTGCGGTCATGGAGTTGCCCCCGTGCTTACTTTCTTCTCTCGGGACAGAGCTATAGAGCCCGTGCGGGCAATCTCCTTGACACCCATAGGTCTTAAGAGGCTCAGGATGGCTGCAAGCTTATCTGCCGTACCGGTCACTTCAACGGTATAGTGGGTGGGACTCACATCGACGATGTTGCACCTGAATATATCCACAATCCTCAAAATCTCCGCCCTGTAATCTGGCTTGGCTTGGACTTTGATCAAGGCCATTTCCCGCCCCACATATTCTGTGCCGGTCAGGTCATGCACCTTGATCACATTAATCAGTTTATTGATCTGCTTCATGATCTGTTCGGCAATGGCATCGTCTCCTCGTGTGACCAATGTTATGCGGGAAATTCCGGTGTCCATGGTCTCTGCCACACACAGGCTCTCTATGTTGAAACCACGACCACTGAACAAGCCTGCCACCCGGGAAAGTACTCCCGGCTCATTGTCCACCAATAACGATATGATATGTTTCTGCATAATTCGTCTCCGTTCTAAGCCAAAAGCATTTCGGTTATGGATGCCCCTGCAGGAACCATAGGGTATACGCATTCTTCACGAGCCACCCAAAAGTCCATCATTGCCGGCCCGGGGCTCTCAAGTCCTTGCTTAAGCACTGAAACAACCTCTTGTGGCTTAGTGGCCTTCAGGCCAAGAGCCCCGTAAGCTTCAGCAAGCTTGGCAAAATCAGGACCATGTTCCAGGTCTGTGGCCGCGTAGCGCTTTTCATAAAACAGTTCCTGCCACTGCCGTACCATGCCAAGATACCTGTTATTCAAGATTACCACCTTCACCGGCAACCTGTACTGCACTGCAGTTGCCAGTTCCTGAATATTCATCTGAATACTCCCATCGCCTGCCACGTCCACAACGAGCCTATCTGGGCAAGCCGTCTGCGCTCCAATTGCAGCAGGCAGACCGAACCCCATACAACCAAGCCCACCAGAGGTTATGAAACAGTTTGGACGATCAAAGTGATAGTACTGGGCCGCCCACATCTGGTTCTGTCCCACCTCGGTGGTAATGATGGCTTTGCCCTTTGTCAGTTCGTACAGCTTTTCAATGACATACTGGGGCTTAATAACATCCTCTTGCTCATATCTTAATGGCTGGGTACTTTTCCATTTTTCTATCTGGTCAAACCAAGGCTTGCGGCTTTTCTTGGTAATCTTTACTTTTTCCTCATTAAGCAAGCTGTTAAGCCTTCTCAAGGCGCTCTTACAATCACCCACAATCGGGACCGTAACAGGGATGTTCTTGCTGATAGAAGTGGGGTCGATATCAACATGGATGATCTTTGCATTGGGTGCGAATGTTTCAACCGTGCCGGTCACCCTGTCATCAAAACGCACACCAATGCCAATAAGCAGATCACACGCCCCGATCGCCATGTTGGCCCGGTAAGTACCGTGCATACCCGGCATTCCCAGCCATAGAGGATCGGTTCCCGGAAAGCTGCCAAGACCCATCAGAGACGCTGTGACAGGAGCGTGCAACTTCCTGGCAAACTCGGTCAGTTCCTTGGATGCCCCCGAAAGAATAACTCCCCCACCGGAAAAAACAACCGGCCTTTCAGCTTCCCTGATAAGGTCTACCGCCCGGCGCAGTTGTTTAATATTGGGATTATACGTAGGATTGTAGGAGGGCATTCTGGGTTCCGGCAAGGGCTTGTACTTTGCCTTACCTTGAGTCACATCCTTGGGAAGATCGACCAACACAGGACCTGGGCGGCCTGATCGAGCAATATGGAATGCCTCCTTTAGCACCCTGGCTAAGTCGTCCGTGCGTTTCACAAGATAATTATGCTTGGTGCAAGGCCTGGTGATTCCCACGATATCGACTTCCTGGAAGGCATCATTTCCAATTAGCTTGGTAGGCACCTGTCCAGTGAGTGCAACCACCGGTATAGAATCCATATAGGCAGAGGCAAGCCCGCTGACAATGTTGGTAGCCCCTGGGCCGGAGGTGACTAGACAAACGCCCACACTACCCTTTGCCCGTGCGTAGCCATCTGCTGCATGGGCTGCCCCCTGTTCATGGCGCACCAAGATATGCTGGATGTCCGTCCTGGTCATTTCGTCATGAATGTCAATAATAACGCCGCCCGGGAAACCAAAGACGGTATCAACACCTTCTTCCTTAAGGACGGCCATAATGATTTGCGCTCCTGTCAGTGTTTTCAATGTTTGTCCTCCTAACCCGGACAAGCCGGAACCAAAAAGAAGTGCCTAAAATGTCTAAAGTGAACTAAAGTGCCTAAAGTTAAGGTCTGCGCTTTCAGCGCAACTTGTTTTTAAGACTGACCACGCCGGCCGACTTCGCCATAGTAGCCTCGGCTACGAGCCGACTTCGCCAAAGCACTGGCTGCGAGCCGACTTCGCCATAGTAGCCTCGGCTACGAGCCGACTTCGCCATAGTAGCCTCGGCTACGACGGCTGAACGGCTGAACGGCTGAACGGCTGAACGGCTGAAAAGGCGTGCACATTAACTTTAGCTCACTTTAGACACTTTAGCTCACTTTTTGTTGAACATGGCAAAAAA
>DAOUTV010000298.1 GCA_030668505.1 Desulfobacterales bacterium
CAGACTGCAACCTTCCTGATTATGGGACCCTATTGCACGCGCAACTGTCGTTTCTGTGCGGTGGCACACGGTCCGATAGGCCCTCCCGATCTCGGTGAACCGGCCAGAGTGGCCGAGGCCGCGCAAAACATGCGATTGAGCTATGTAGTCATCACCTCTGTCACCCGGGACGATCTCCCTGACGGCGGAGCCGGTCTTTTTGGAAAAACAATAAGAGAAATCCGCGAGAAAATACCCGATGCGCTTGTGGAAGTTTTGATACCCGATTTTCAGGGAAACACGGATGCGCTTCAGACGGTTGTGAAGGCAAATCCCGATGTCTTGAACCATAATCTTGAAACCGTCCAGCGTCTTTACCCTTCGGTTCGACCCCAGGCATTCTATCGTCGCTCACTTGAACTTCTAGAGCGGGCCAAGGAGTACGATCCTGCCATACCCACCAAGTCCGGCCTCATGCTCGGCTTAGGAGAATATGGCGAAGAAGTCAAAAAAACGCTGCAGGACCTTCTTGACGCGGGTTGCAGCATCCTGACCCTTGGTCAATATCTTCAGCCCACAAGGGAACACTTACAAGTTGAACGTTTTATTCATCCTGAAGAATTTGATAAGTGGAAGGAGACCGCTCTTGAAATGGGCTTTTCTAAGGTTGCCAGTGGGCCGTTTGTCCGCAGTTCTTATCATGCAAAAGAGATTTATCAAGCACTGTAACTTAATCTATATCCCGCCTATCTCGCGTTCTATCTCGTCAAAAATGTCCTCTATTTTATACAGAAGCTGATCGGCCTTTGCTAGGTGCCAGTCCGCAATACGCTCCTCTATATCCTCGTACAGCCCGTGAAGGGCTGATCTGTGCCGGAGCAGAAGTTCTCTGAAGGGGGGATCGCCTTCAAGTTGGTACAGAAGCTGGTCAAGTTTTGCTATGATTTCAAAGAGTGAAGGGTCCCCCTCCACCCATGCCTCATCCAGATAGCTAAGGCGATGGGCCAGTCTTGGGTACGCCTTAATTAAACCCTTATTGTAATAAGGGCGAATACGGACCCTCAATTGCATGTGCTTGCTCATGATTTATCCTCACAGGTTTTCAGGCCTCACCGGCACAGCCAGACTCAGGTATTTCCCGTTTTCTTCAAACATCAATTTCTTGTCAACCATCATCCTCAAAAAGGGCACAATCCTGTCCTCAGCTAGCCCCGGGAAATGGGCAAGGATCCTTTTGAGCGAACGATGTTTCTGGCAGAAAAGATAGATCGCTCTTGATGTTCCTACAAGACGGTGCGTCAGTGGTTCGGCTTCAAACCGCTTGTGGCGTATGATTAAAAAATCCCGACCGTCCCGAAAACTGAGGATGGGCGCGCGAGAAGGACCCTTGTGGAGTTCGGCATACCCCTTTTTCCAGGCCCTTACTTTTTTCTTGACCGGTTGCCAGAGTTTTCTTTGATGCCCAATGTCCCCACGATAGTTCTGGATCATGAATCGCATTGAGCGGAAAATATCCGGCGGGAATAGGGCCGCATAATTCGGATGGTTGAAGACCGCCTTGAGCCCAAAGGCTCTCGGAGCCTGCCACACAGGACTTCCAAGGCCAAGCCAGAAATGGACAAACCTCAGCGGACGGAATGGCAGGGCGAAATCTATGCTTCGTAAAGTCTCCTCCACATCCTGGTAGTCACTGCCGGGAAAATGGAGTATCAGATTCGAAACATTTCCAATGCCAAGGGCTTCGCAGTGTTTCATGATCTCCAGATTCTGGATAGCCGTGGTCCCTTTGTTCAGTTTTTTTAGCAAGCGGGAGCTCAACGCCTCAATACCAACCTGGACCTCGTTCATCCCCGCTGTCTGCATGGCCTCCAACACGCGTCTTGGTGTGGACGCCCGAATCTCGCCGAAAAAACGAAAATCCTTGTTCAGCCTGCCAAGTTTCTCAAAAATCTCTCTGGACGTTTTCAAAGGGAGCAGATTATCCATAAAGGCCACAGAGAGTGTCTTGTGCTTTGTGGTCAGGTGATCGATCTCGCTGACAACCTGCAATGGGCCCTTTGACCTGTAACCGTCCCACTGAAGGTTGAGATTGCAAAAGGCACACCCCGAGTATTTGCCGGCCCCCCGTGGCCTGCGCCACCAGCAGCCCCGGGATATTTCGGCAGGAACAGTAGGAAAGAAGGCTTTTTGCGGGCTGAATGTCTTGAGCATACGAAAGTAGTCATCGTAGTCAGGCGGCGGGCAGTTAGCCAATGTCTCCATTTGGCAAAATGAGACATGGGTTTTATCTCGTGCACTTCTACGCGTGACGACCCCTGGAATCGGGGGTATCTTCTTATTGCTTGGGTCATTGCTTGGGGAGGCTGTCAGATGACGAACCAATCGGCTGAGTGGAAGCTCGCCTTCACCATTGACTACAAAATCGATCTCTGGAAACACCTCGAACAGGTTTCGGGTTGGGTCTCCCGCGAACATAGACCCGCCTATTACGATAGGAAGATTTGAAAACCTTTGCTTGATGCGCTTGATAAAATAGAGAGAAGACGTAAG
>DAOUTV010000016.1 GCA_030668505.1 Desulfobacterales bacterium
CACAAAAGCTCAGCTTGCCACTTGCCGCAGCGTGATGGAGCGGGGAAAGTTTCCCTATGCCCACATCGACCTGCTGGTCACAGAGGATGATCATAGTTATCTGTCTGAAATCGCTCTAAACGGAGGCTTGAAAGGGGCACGCATTCAACGCGAAGACCTTAATTCCCTGAAAAAAGAGCTTCTTGAGAAAATGGCTGAGTCTTTGGCGGATTGAATATTGACGATTGGATATTTGAACTTAAAAAGCTTTTCAATTCTCTCCAGAAAAAAGACAAATCTCATTATTGATGGCTTCGTAAAAAGTCGCAGGAACCTGTCATTTCGAGCGAGCCGACTTCGCCATAGTAGCCTCGGCTACGACGGCTGAAAGCGAGAAATCTTTCCGGTGTAGCATGCTAAAAACATTAGATTTCTCCCTGCGGTCGAAATGACACATTGACTGAATTCGACTTTTTACGATGCCATCATTATTAGGAGACTAAAATAGTCAATCTTCAATCGCAAATAGTCAATCCAAAGATCGTCCGGTGGTCGTTCGAGTTGATGGCCATGATTTACGTGGCTGTGATGGTACTTTTTCTGATAAATCCGGACTGGCCTATCCTGTTCGTTAACAAGGCTTTCGCTTGCTACGATTGGCCGATGGTGTTTTTCCCCACGGAAAAATTCTGGTTTTCCATAGCTGTGAGCGTGCCGGGCACCCGGGCTTTTCTGGCCTTTGTAGCAGCACAAAGACCGACTGAGGCCCATCTCTGTGTCAAGGTACTGCTGATCTCTCTGCTGCTCGCAGCAGCCTTATTTGCAAGGCAATTTTTCTTCTATAAGCAAGCCGCCCTTTATGCCCTCGGATTTCTCATCGAATTCATACAAGTGGTCTTTTACATCTTTTTGTGGCGGAAACTCCCAAAGCCAGACCAGAACAGTACTCTCGCCTAATCGGACAATGAGACCTTTGCAAAACTGTCATTTTTTCGTGATGCGGTGTCAGGCTTCGAATTTTAATCCTCGAAATACATAATGTATTCCTCCGGTTGCACGAAGTGAAGCGTCAGCGCTATATTTTTGCCTTCCTTGCCTGACAAAAAAATGTCTCGTTTTTCAAAGGTCTCATAATAATCCGCCTTTGCCCTAACCCGGACAAGCCGGAAAATACGAAATTCCAATATCGAAATTCGAAACAATTTTTAAATATTCAAAATTGATGAAATCGTAAAAAGTCGAAAAACACCACTTTCTGTCATTCCGGCGAAAGCCGGAATCCAGTTTATTTAGCTAGTTACAAAGGCTCTGGACTCCGGTTTTCACCGGAGTGACGACTTTTTACGACGCCATCAAAATTCAAATGACCAAAACAAGACTCCTCTCACATTGTTTTTGACATTTGAACATTCGTATTTCGGATTTGTTTCGTATTTCGTATTTCGAGATTCGAATTTATGATTTATCAATCTTGGTTACAACTGCCCCGAAGGGGCCACCTTTTCCAAGCGCTGTCTTGGACGAGGCATAACAACTTCTGGAAGCTTGTTGCATTTTTTCTTCTAATCGTGAGCTTTTCCATTGACTGTTTACAACTATTTTCCAAAGTAGATCGAGCCAGTTTCAAAACGCCCCCTTTTGCACCAATCTCTGCGTCAGACTCAAATTCTAGTCCTCGAAATACATCAAGTATTCCTGCGGTTAGAATTTTCGCCTTCCTTGACCTTGGTGCAAAATTGAACATTTTGAAACTGGCTCGATAGATGGGCAATAGAGATCTTGCAATATGGAGTAAAAGGCTTAAGTTTTATGGCCTTACTTTGATTTTCCCTTGACAAAATCAGGGCTTCGGGTTAAAGGGGCGATACTGAAAAATTCTTGCATTGTCACAAATCTTTATTCCAGTAAGCATTTTAGGATCACCATAGACAGTTGGACATATGGTAGCAAGGGGAGTGAACTAAAACGTTACCAGTTGTCCTGTAGCAGCATGATACGTGTTGGCTGACTAGAGTCTCAACCTCTACAAACCTAACGATTTGGAGTTTCCATGAGCACAACAGAAGAAAAAGAACAAGCTGTAGCTGAAAATGAGCAGGCAAAGGGAGGCGATGAGCAAGCTGCCGAAGTTGCTCCTGTGAAACCAGGAACGTGGCGATTTCTCATACCCATCGCTGCGTTTGCACTAGGGTTCATGTCCCATTTCTCGCTCGGCTGGGTCATCTTGCCACCAATTCTTTATGCTGAAAAACAGCAGCCCATCGATTTTAGTCATAAGCTCCATGTAGACGAAGTGGGTGACTGTGAAGGCTGTCACTATTTCCGTGAAGACGGGAGCTTCTCTGGAATCCCCGAGTTGGAAAACTGCGCCGAGTGCCACGAAGAGGCGATGGGAGAAGACCCTGAAGAAGCCAAACTCATCACAGAATATATTGAGCCGGGCAAGGAGATTCCGTGGTTGATCTATGCCCGCCAACCCCAGTGTGTCTTTTTCTCTCATGCAGCCCACGTCAAGATGGGTGAGATGGATTGCGCCATTTGTCATGGACCCATAGGGGACTCAGATCATGTGAGACCTTACCAGTACAATCGTCTCACTAAGTACAGTCGGGATATCTGGGGCTGGAACATCGCAGGTTTGTCGAAGAACGGCTGGGACTACCTAAAACAGGCGGATAATTCCGGTGAGATTAAGATAGAACACGCCGCTCGAATGAAGATGGACGACTGTGCAGAGTGTCATATGGAGAAAAGGGGCACCCATGACGCCTGCTTCGTGTGTCACAAATAGGCACTTAATCTGAGGGGAAGACCTATGAAATTGGACAGAAGAACGTTTATTGAGCTCATTGTTGGATTCTCGGCTGGGGCCGGTGGCGGTTTTATGGCCACGCCCGTAAACTGGAAGTTAATGGATGACATGACCATCTGGTCGCAAGAGCTCTGGCCGCGGTACCAGTTGGGAGGGCTGAAAGGTAGCCTTCCTCAACAGGGAAAAGTCACCCACGCAGACTCGGTCTGCAACCTTTGCCCGGGCGGCTGCGGTATAACGGTTAGAAAGGTTGGGGACCGTGCTACCAAGATTGAGGGAAGAGAGGGATATCCGGTCAACGACGGGGGTATCTGTCCCCTTGGAGCTGCCGGCTTACAGCTCCTGTACGGCCCTTGGCGAATCCCGAGCCCCTTGAAAAGAATTGGGAAACGAGGTTCAGGGAATTTTGAGAAAATCTCGTGGGATGAAGCAATCAATGAGGTTGTACAAAAACTGGGGAATCTGCGGCAGAAGGGTCAGTCCCACACGGTAGCATGTATTCTTGGTTCTGATGAGGGTACCGTGCCGAGGTTGTTTGATCGCTTCCTGACGGCTTACGGATCACCAAACTTTATCCGCACAGCTTCTGCTGAAGACACCTATGAATTGGCTCTGGGCCTCATGCAAGGAACCACGGGTTCAGTGGGCTATGATCTGGAACGTGCAAACTTCATCCTGAGTTTCGGAAGCGGCCTCATAGAGGGATGGGGCTCACCCGTGCGTGTTATCCAGGCTCACAGCACATGGCGATCCGGCGATTTAAAGGATCGGGCCACAGTCGTTCAAATTGAACCTCGACTCTCCAATACTGCGGCCAAAGCCGACAATTGGCATCCTATTAATCCAGGAACCGAGGCGGCCTTAGCACTGGGGCTCGCCCACGTAATCATAAAAGAGTCACTATATAATGCTGACTTTATAGGAAAACATACCTTTGGCTTTGAAGATTGGAGTGACTCCAGCGGCAAGACTTACATGGGCTTCAAGCGTCTGGTTCGGACCGAATATACGCCTGAGGCCGTAGCCAAGATCACGGGACTACCGGCCAAAAAAATTCTCACACTTGCACGGGCCTTTGCAAAGGCCAAACGCCCCTTGGCGGTCTGGGGTCGCGGCAAGGGAACCGTGTCGGGAAGCCTTTACGAGTGTATGACCGTTCATGCCCTCAACGCACTGACAGGCAACATCAACAAGCCGGGCGGTGTCTCGGCCCGTCCCCAAGTGGCCACCCGGTCATGGCCTGAAGTTGAGAGGGATGCCACTGCCTTGTCCGGATCTCGAAGACCTCGAATAGATGGGGCAGGCTCGAATCGTTACCCATTGACCAGGTATCTGCCGGACAGATGGTCCCAAGTCATGAATGGAGGCAAGGCCGGCGCGATCCAGGCCCTCCTTGTCCATGGGGCCGACCCATACTTCACCACACTTGACTCTGCAGCCGTGGCCAAGGCTTTCGATGCCATTCCGTTTGTGGTGAGTTTCTCCACCTGTTTGGACGAAACCGCCTATCATGCGGACTTGATTCTGCCCAACCATCATTACCTGGAGCGTTGGGAAGATTTGCCGACGCCCGTTGGTCTGCAAAAGCCCATACTCGGCATGCTAAGGCCGGTGGTATCCCCACAATTTGATACAAGGCACGCGGGAGATGTCCTCATGACCATCGCGAAGTCTATGGGCGGATCCGTTGCAAGCGCCTTCCCGTGGGACGACTACGAAACCCTGTTGAAGGAGACCATGGGAGACAAATGGGGCTCCTTGGAAGCAGCAGGCTATATAGTAAATGAGGGGTACAAGCCTTCTGCCTGGTCAAAGGCCTTTGGCACTCCGTCCGGCAAATTTGAGTTCTATATCACGGCCTTTGACCAAGCAGGCGTAAAAATAGGTAAAGATGTGGGTTATCTCCCCCACTATGAGCCGGTTCAACCGGAGGGGAATCCTGCTACTTATCCGCTCATTTTGATCCCTACGGAATTGATGCGTCTGGCAGACGGTGCTGTTGGAAACCCGCCGTTCTGCACAAAGACCCTGGAAGAAACAGAGTTGAAAAAGAACGATCTTTTCGTAGAGGTCAACCCTAAAACCGCAGCCGATTACGGTCTTTCCGAAGGTCATCATGCCATGCTCGAAACAGCCAAGGGGAAAGCCAAAGTACTCGTGCACCTTTTTGAAGGAATCATGCCGGGAGTGATAGGCATCCCCAAGGGTCTAGGCCATGCGGCTTATGACGATTACCTGGCTGGCAAGGGCGTTAATGCGAACAGCCTCATTGGCGTCGTGGAAGACCCGGTCACCGGCCTGTCCGCCGCTTGGGGCGTTCGAGCCAAACTGACACGCGTCTAATCATTAAGAAGGGGTAACCATGAAAGAGGCACATCACAAAGCAGACGAGAAGACTTACAAGTTCGGCATGGTAATTGACCTGGACAAATGCACAGGTTGCGGGGCCTGCATGGTGGCCTGTATGGCTGAAAACAACTTGCCCTTCAGGAAAGACAATAGTGACAGGTTGCGCAGTAACCTCTGGATGCGGGTCTACAAGATCTCTAACGGTCGCTCCTTTCCGGACTTGGACATCTCTTTTATCCCGAGGCCCTGTCAGCACTGCGAGGGGCACGGCCACCACGCTGCGACGCCCTGCGTGTCAGTATGCCCGGCAACGGCTACCGATTACAGTCACGAAACCGGCATTGTGAGTCAGGTCTATACGCGCTGTTTTGGGTGCCGGTACTGTATGGCAGCGTGTCCTTACCATGTGCGCGTTTTTAACTGGTGGGATCCAACGTGGCCAAAAGGAATGAGCAAGTACTTGAATCCTGACGTGTCCGTGCGTATGCGTGGTGTGGTGGAAAAATGTAGTTTTTGCTATCACCGATACCAGCGGGCCAAAAACAAGGCATACGCGGAAGAACGGCGCGAGCTCCATGAAGACGAATATCAAACCGCTTGCACTCAGGCCTGCCCTGCAGGGGCCATCACATTTGGAGATCTGAAGAACCCGGAGCACAAGGTCTATAAGTTGAAAAAGAGCCCCTATGCCTTCCGGCTTCTGGAAAAGCTCGGCACGAATCCCAAGATCTACTATGTTTCAACAAGAGACTGGGTCCGGAAGGCGGGCGATGTGTATTTAGGCAAAGAAGGAAAGGATGTAACCCACGCATAGCCCTTAATTTTGGAAGGAGTATCAGCTATGGATTCTGCATCAGCCCCATTTGATTCTGCACTATTCCCGGAAGGTGTCAAGCGGTGTAAATTTAAATGGTTTCTCTTCTGGGTCGCCGTCTTGCACGGCCCTATAATGGTGGGCGTTATCGGCACACTCATGTGCTGGGGCCTTGCCCTCAACGTGACCTATCTCAACAACAACTACCCATTCGGGCTCTGGATTGCCGCAGACCTGGGGATCATAGCCCTTGGGGGCGGTGCCTTCTTCACAGGTTTTTTAAGGTATGTTGTGAACATAGAGGAGCTTAAGAACATCGTCAATTATGCTGTGGTCATCGGAGTCATTTGTTATGCGGCGGCCCAGGGCATCCTCGGAATAGATATAGGTCAACCGCTAAGAGGTTGGTTTATTTTCTGGCACGCAAACGTCCACTCCATGCTCACAGAGGTGGCCTTCTGTATCACGTGCTACTTCATGGTCCTGTGCATCGAGTATCTCCCATTGATTTTGGAAAATCGGCAGATCAACAAGTTAGGCTTTTTCCATGGCCTGGCCCATCATCTTCATGGGGCCATGCCCACTATTGCGGCAGTCGGTGTTTTTCTTTCCTTCTTTCATCAAGGATCCCTGGGTGGCGTCCCTGGTGTGCTCTATGGCCGACCTTTTGCATTTCGTGAGGGATTTCTGGTCTGGCCATGGACCTTTTTTCTGGCTATTCTTTCGGCCATTGCATGCGGTCCGTGCTTCACTATCCTGGTCACCTGGTTCACAGAAAAATGTGCCGGAAAGCAACTCGTCAAGAAAAATGTTATAGATATTCTCGCCAAGATTTCAGGCAGGCTCTTGGTACTCTATCTCATTTTGAAGATCCTTGATACGATTGTATGGGTCGGCCTCGCCAAAGGGGTGGGTGCCCCATTCAGCAGTTTTTATGCGAATCAACCTTATGGTTACTGGGTTCTAATTACAGAGATTGGCATACTAGGCATTATCCCGGCAATGCTTCTCTTGAGTGAGAGGGTACGCCGAAATGAGGCGGGGTTGATCATCGCCTGTCTTCTAAATTGCGCAGGCATATTTATGAATCGGTGGATTATAGTCGTACAGACCTGTGCCCAGCCGGTGATGAGCTTTGATAAATTTGTCAGTTACCATCCAAACTGGGTGGAATACGCAACCACACTCGTATTTGTTTGGGTAGGTGCCGTCGTCATAATGCTCTCATATAGGTATCTGCCGATCTTTCCCCAAGAAAAGGAGCTAAATCCATTATAGGAAAGGATTTCCGCCATGTTCCCATTTGCTTTTGAGTGGATAGCCGAACCAACGCGTTATGTCTTTATGGGTGCCCTATACGCAGTTTTGATCGCTCTGATTATCATATTGCACTATTGTGCCATACGCGCCTTCTTGGACATGATATGCAAGAAAAAAAATCACAATCATCATTGAGACTTTCACAAAAAACCGCGTAAAAACAAACTTGTTTAGTGAGGAACCGTAATGGATCTTGCCAGAATGTTAGGAATTTTAGTCGTTTTTGGTGTGCCTGCAATTATTGGTGGAGGCCTTACCTATCACATATTCCATAGCTGGTTTGCTGTGATCTTGTGGGAAGCACTGGTCGTTTTCGGAGCAGTCACCATCGCCTACAAGGCAGCAGGCAAATCAGCACCAAGTAGTCACTAAACGGGCTACCTCCTCCACACTCCACAGAACCACCGTGAGGAAAAGAGCGCTTTAGCTCACCTCTTGTAACCCGGAAACCGAGACGAAAAAGCCCACATAGATAAAAGGGCTCGTTCCTAACTGGAACGAGCCCTTTTATGTGATTCAGACGCAACTCGCTGGAACCAATTGTACCAGACCAAAGGCACAGAGTGGGGGAAACGGGTGGGCAACGGACAGGAACATTCCGTAACAAGTAAAAAGGCTCATCCAATGTTGGAATGAGCCCTTTTACTTTCAAACGGTATGAGAGTGACCGTGTTAAACTAGAGTTATGCCTCTGCCTCTACTTCCTCTTTCACAGTGAGGGCAACCTTGTAGAGGGCTGACAGAATGAAGAACCCCGTTGCCCAAACGCCTAGCGTAATTAGAATCTCGGGCACAGTGGCCACATACTCTGTAATATGTTCAAGCGGATTCGGTATAAACCCGCCTATAACCAGGCCCACGCCCTTATCGATATAGCAGCCAATAAAAACCGCCACGCAGGCAACAGCCAGGACATCGTCTGACCTACGCGTGACCGGGACAATCAGCAGGACAAGGGAAACTACCCAAAAGAAAGCGGATGTCCACATCCAGGGAACGAGCCCGGTATGTCCATGCAAACCAGCAAACAGGTACACGATCGTATGCTGGTGCCCGGGTATGCCACTATAGAAAGCCGTAAAGCATTCAAGCAAGAAGAAGAAGACATTTAATATCATGGCATAAGCGACAATGCCGGAAAGCGTGCGAATTTGCTGGTTGCCTGCATCAAACTTTGTTGTCTTTCTCAAGATAAGGCAGAACAAGATTAGCATTGCTGGGCCGGCAGCAAATGCGGATGATAGAAAGCGCGCTGCCATGATCGCAGTAAGCCAGAAATGCCTACCTGGCAAACCTGCGTACAGAAAGGCTGTCACCGTGTGGATGCTGATGGCCCATGGGATCGAAAGATATATGAAAGGCTTGATCCAGCCAGGCGTTGGTGAACCTTTTCGCTCTGCCATTAGCACATTCCACCCGATAAAGATGTTAAGGAAGAGGTACCCGTTCAGGACCACCATATCCCAGAAAAGAATTGATTTGGGCGTTGGGTGCAACAAGACATTAAGCGCTCGAAACGGATTACCAAGGTCTACAATGATGAACAATAGACACATGGTCACAGCAGCCACACCCAGAAACTCCGCCAATATGGTGATACGACCAAAGGCCTTATAGTGATGGATGTAGTAAGGAATGACCACCATTACGGCTGCGGCTGCCACACCAACAAGGAACGTAAAGTTGGCGATATAAACCCCCCACGAGATATCCCTGCTCATCCCGGTAACGCCCAGGCCTTCACTAAACTGATAGAGCCACGAAAGAAAGCCTGCCCCCATCACAACAAGCAAGCATCCCATCCATATCCAGTATTTCCGTCCTCCAACGAATGCCTTCTCAAGCATAGCCCACCTCACACAATATAATAGACATTAGGATTTGTTCCAAGCTCTGGTTTACGGCGAAGAGAGTGATGCCGGCGCAGCACTTGCCTGACCTCTGAGTCAGGGTCTTCCAGGTCCCCAAATACCAGTGCAGGCTCCCTACCCTTTTTCTTACAGAGTTCCTGGGCGACTTCCACACAGGCCGGAATCTGTCCCTTGGCAAGCCGTTCTGCACAGAAATTGCACTTTTCCACTACCCCTTTCATCCTTGTGGGAAATTCAGGGTTTTGATCTTCCTCTTTAAGAAATAGCCTCGGGTCCTTCCAGTTGAAGTTTCTTGCCCCAAAAGGACACGCCGCCATACAAAACCGGCATCCAATGCAGCGATGCATATCCATCAAAACAATGCCGTCATGCTCTCTCTTAAACGTGGCCTTTGTTGGGCACACCCTAACGCATGCAGGATCGTAGCAGTGGTTACACATGACAAGGAATGGCGCCTCTTTCAAAACATCATCTATGTGTTCATGATGCTGGCCAGGCAAAGCATGCTCATAGTGCTCGGCCCAAATCCACTTGATTTCATGCTTCGGGTTTTTGATGTCAGGAACATTGTGGATTTTGTGGCAGGTCTCCCTACAGGCCTCTGCAATTTCCTCGTCCAGCTGCCTTACATTCACTACCATGGCCCATCTTTTTGCTGTCAGGGCCTCTCTTGGCTTAAGCCCTGTCGGCTTGTGGCCCATGTGCAGGAGTATTTCGGAAGGAGTGAAACCGCCCAGCTGTTTGTCCAACCACTCGATTGGGTTCATTGCAAGGGCATCAGCAGCAGGCACGGCCGCTGCCCCCAAAGTGGAAATTCCGGCAATCTTTAAGAATTTTCTTCTATTCACGCCCATCAGTGCATCTCCTCAGGTTTCTCCTTAGGTTCTTCCTTTGGTGGAATATGGCAATCCCAACAGTACGGTACTACTCCCGTATAATCGTGACACCTGTCGCAAAACTCGGTCTTTTTCGCATGGCATTCCGTGCTCATGCACGTATTTTGCAAGCTCATGTCATACTTTGTGCCATTGGGGGCAACATAAGACCTCTGAGCAACGCGGACGACTGAATCTCTCCACAGGTCCAAAAGCTGCATGTGATTGGTCTTCATGTATTCTCTAGACTGCACACACTGCTTCTCCTTCTCGGGGAGCTTGACTTCCGGTCTTTTGACGGCCTTCCCATGAGTAAACCAGATAGGAAATGTCAAAAAAATAAGACCGATGATTATGCCGGCTATGATTTTACCTCCGTCATACATCTTCACTATCCTCCATTCCTGGTAGGGGTTCACCGCGCAAATCTACAGTCCTTTCCTTTTCTCCCTCCAATATCAACGCATTTGCCACCAGCTCGTGAACGCCGGTGACATCTACTTCTGGGACAAAGTACTCCATTGTATTTGGCAAGACTGCCCGGTCGATGGCACAAACACAGGCAAGCTTGTTCACGCCATATTTCTCGTGCACATATTTCACAGCATTTGCTCTAGGCATGCCTCCGCGCATCCTCAACTCCATGTCTTCACCCGCGTTCAAGCCGGATCCGCCTCCGCAGCAGAAGGTCTGCTCTCTGATGGTGTTCGGCGGCATCTCATAGAAATTATTACACACGTTCTTGATTACGTACCGCGGCTCCTCCAAAAGCCCCATCGCCCGGGCGGGATTACACGAATCATGGTACGTGACCTTCAGGTGATCATTTCGGCTCGGATCTAATTTCAGCTTGCCGTGCTTGATAAGGTCTGCCGTGAATTCTGTGATATGAACCATCTTGGTTGATCTTGCGTTCTCAAATTTAGTCCCTGTAATTGGTGAGACCGGCTCCTCCATCTTGCTGCCCTCTGCCATGTCGAGGTTCATGGTACCCATATACTGATTGACAACCCGCCACATGTGGCCGCATTCTCCGCCAAGGATCCATTTCACTCCCAGCCGCTTGGCTTCAGCATACATCTTGGCGTTGAGCTTCTTCATTATCTCATTGGAGGTAAACAGACCGAAGTTTCCACCCTCAGAGGCATATGTACTCCAAGTGTAGTCGAGTCCGAGGGCCTCGAACAGCATGAGATACCCCATAGCGGTGTAAGTACCGGGATCACCAAAGACGTCACCAGAGGGCGTGATAAACAGGATCTCGGCCCCCTTTCTATTAAAGGTCGGTTCTATCCGGTAGCCAATTATAGTCTCGATCTCATCCAGGAAGAATTCGATCATATCCTTGTACGCATGGGGCTGAATGCCCATGTGATTGCCCGTCCTGTTACAAAAGGCAACAGGCGCTGCGATCCAGTCGATGTTGAGCCCCAAGAGATTCGTCAGTTCCCTGCCCATTAAGGTGATCTCAGCCGTGTCAATACCGTAAGGACAAAAAACCGAGCAGCGGCGACATTCCGTACACTGGTATAAATAGTACCACCACTCTTTTAGCACGTCAATGTTCAGCTCTCTGGCTCCGGCGATCGGTCCCAAAACCTTTCCCGCGGTCGTGAAATACTTTCGATATACTGATCGAAAAAGCTCTGCTCTGAGAACCGGCATGTTCTTGGGATCTGCGGAGCCGATGAAGTAGTGGCACTTGTCTGCACAGGCACCGCATCTTACACAGATGTCCATAAAAAGTTTAAAAGACCGGAACCTTTCTAGCCGATCCTTAAACCCTTCTAAGATGATCTCCTTCCAGTTCTTGGGCAGTTTCCAGTCCTCATCCATTACCGACCAGGTCCTCGGGTTCGGCATGCCCACGTCTTCAAGTCTTTTCGGCAGGGCGGCATGACAATGCATGCCCGGCTTGATCTCAACGTCAGGGGCGGTACGCAGCCACCCCTTCTCTAACCCCAGAGTGTAGCGTCTGTGATCGGTGTCCTTCACTAACTCCTCAGGGGTCGTAAGCTTCCAGGCTTTTGGTGGCGCAACCTTCCAGCTTTTTGGTATGTCAGCCATAATTACTCCTTCGCAGATTTATTCCTTTGCTGCTGGCGATGCTGCTTGTTTTTCTACCGGCAATCCAGCTTCTATCATTTTCTCCCTGAAGTCGTCCTCATATTCCTCATATGTATGATACTTGAGAGGTGGATTCCAGGGATTGATGTGTCTGACGATGCGGCTATTATTCGACAGATTTCTCGTAGGGCTCAGGAACACGCCCGCCATGTGCATAAGCTTGCTGAAGGGGAAATAGGCAAATAGTATGCTCACAAGAAAGATATGGATGTAAAAGATCACGCTGATCCCTTCCGGAATAGTGGGGTGAAAACTGACCAGCCCCATGGTTAACTCCTTTATGCTCACGACATCCGCCTTGAAAACATAGCGCATCAGGATTCCCGTCTTAACTATGGCCAGGATAAGAAACAATGGAAAGTAGTCGGCAACTAGGGATATATAGCGTAACTTAGGATCAAGCAATCTTCTGAGCAAAAGAAACGTCAAAGCAGCCCCAAGCAAGAGGCCGCTCTGGTAAACAGTGGGAAGAAAGAACTGGAAAAAACCATCGACTTTTTCAATGATAGGGACAAAGAAAGGCATGGGCTCGGTGACAAATCTGAGGTGTCTGAGTATAACCACAAGAAAGCAATAATGAAACGCCATGGCCCCAAGCCACAGCCACTTGGCTGATTTGTATGTGATCGCTTCCCCACTACCAAATTCAACCCTTGTATTCCTGAACAGGGAACGAAAACAAAGGACTTCAAGGATCATCCGGCCGACCACGCCTGCGGTGCTGACCGGGTTGTCCAATTTCTGGGCATAACCGTATTTGATCCAGGGCAGGGATTTTTGCTGCGCGCACGTGGAGGGGATTCGGAAAGGCACGGGGCATTTTCCCCATTGTACCACTTTGTACACGATGCCCACAAAAAATATGATGACAGCAAGATACGGGATGACAATCCCAAAAAGCCACTCGAGGTGTATTCCAAACACATGGGGTAGCGCCCACACACCCAATAAGGGAATGGCTACAAGCATGGAAACTACTCCACCGGAAAGTATGAGACTCAGTATGGCGTTCATTTACTATTCCCCCGATTCCGTGTTAGGTTATTGTTATTAACACTTATTGTTCACCTGACCCTCTTTGAGATCCCCTCCCTTTCCGGGGTGCTCATAATCTTCGGGGAGCTCATATGCCAGACCTGCCATTTGTAGTAATCTTTCTGACCGGGTCTTGACCTCCTTGACCCTAATGTCAAAAATCTTCTGCCGGCACTGCGTATAAATGTCAAAGCAAAGCAGGGCCAGCGCGTCTATTCTACTGTCAAATGCTCCCAGCTCTTCGGTGACCCCCTCTTTTAGGATCTCTCTTTCCAGTTCTTCCCTGATGACTTTTTTCAATCCGAAGATGAAGCCGACGGCTTGAGAAGAGGAAAATTCCTGCACAGCCCTTACCCTTATGATATTGTCGAGAAAGAGCGCAATCTTGTCAGCATTGGCTTCGTGCAATAGTTCGTCAAATATGGACTCTATTCCCTCAAAGATTGTGCGACCTACCGGATTCGCGAATTGATCCTTTTGCTTCCTCAAGAACTTTTGGCTCTGTTGAGGATAAGTGGATAGTACGACATCGCACCACTTTTTCACAATGGGAGACTTTTTTTGTAGCAGGAGACTCTTTAGGTCCATAGAGGTTGGTCCTTGAGGTTCCAATAGGAACCTGCTTTCAAATCGGATGTAGACAATTCGTAGGGGACATACACAAAATGTCCTTATTTGTCAAGACAAAAATCAGTCAAAAAGAGCGGTTACCAGTTACTTCGCTCCCGTCGCTGGTTTTACTACGCCATATTCAATGTCATTAACTTAAGCTCAAAATCCCCCCTTTTCTAAAGGGGGTGGGGGGATTTCTTGGGAGAGTTTGAAAATCCCCCGAAACCTGCCCGCCATTGCCGTAGGTGCCGGCATCGTAGCTGCCCAGCGAGCGTGGCGATAGCAGGCGGGTCCCCCTTTAAAAAAGGGGGATTTTAAAGGAACGGCCCTTAAGTTAATGACATTGACGCCATATCAGTAATCTTCGATAAAACACCCCCTCTGAAGGGTGTTCCAAGGGAAAAACAGAAAAGGGACCGACCCAAGAAGAATCAGCCCCTTTTTATTTGCCTGGTGCCGGAGGTCGGAATTGAACCGACACGGGCGCAAGGCCCGGAGGATTTTGAGTCCTCTGCGTCTACCAGTTTCACCACTCCGGCAAGCGACAAAATCGCTCCGCGATTCTGTTATTCTGAGCATAAAAGCGAGGTGGTTTATTGTCAACCGAATTATTGCTTTAAGCATGAACGGCTGTTGCCCAAATCCCTTTTCGCTTGGTCTAAGACGTTTTATTGATAAATTTAAGGCTTGACGGTCTCGTAAAAAGTCTCATTTCCCCTCCCCTGGCGGGAGGGGATTAAGGGGAGGGGGATATAAGTCACTGAAATCCAATATTTTTCACCCTCACCCCAACCCTCTCCCATCAAGGAAGAGGGAGTCTTTTGACTTTTTACAAAACCATCAAGGCTTGATGGTTTTGTAAAAAGTCGGATTCAGTCAATGTGTCATTTCGACCGCAGGGAGAAATCTTATGTTTTCAACGTGTTACTTCAGAAAGATTTCTCGCTTTCAGCCGTTCAGCCGTCGCAGCCAGTGCTTTGGCGAAGTCGGCTCGTAGCCGAGGC
>DAOUTV010000184.1 GCA_030668505.1 Desulfobacterales bacterium
CTTTATCCAACACAATCAGATCCGGGATGTCCTGAACGAACAAACAAGCAAGGTTGATATCCGCAATTATGACGAATTGACAGCCACAAGCCTGGAAATGCAGGAACTGGTTAGAAACGGACATATACCGGCAGATCTTGAAACAGCCATCCTTGATGCTTACAGGGACACGTGTGAAAGGGCGGGGAACGAAAACCTGAAGATCTCTGTGCGAAGCAGTGCAATTCACGAAGACATCATGGCCAGTTTTGCAGGACAATATGAAACAGCCCTGAATACACCTGCCGAGGACCTGCTGACCCAATACAAGAACGTGCTGGCCAGCCAGTTTACTCCTCGTGCCCTGTTCTATTACAAAGACAAGGGATTCCATGTTGACGAAATGGCCATGGCGGTTGGCGTACTTGCCATGGTTGAGTCCAAAGTGAGCGGTATCATGTACTCCCGTGATCCTGGCAGCCCGAAGGACGATGTAATATTGATTAATGCGGTTTGGGGGCTAGGGGCGTATGCGGTCGGAGGCGTAGTTCCCACAGATAACTACAGGGTTTCTGGAAACAGCGAACCAAAGATCACACCTGAAGAAACAGGCCGTCAAGAAGTCATGCTGGTCGGGAAGCCGGAAGGCGGCACTCATGAAGTCCCCGTACCCAAAGAATGGCTGGAAAAACCGTGTCTGAGCAATGAGCAAATTCTTGAGCTTGCCTCCTATGCACGCAAGTTGGAAACCCATTTTGGCCAACCACAGGATATGGAGTGGGCCATGGACCAGGAAAGCCGGTTTTATCTGCTGCAATCCAGGCAGTTGCGTCTGCCCTCCGCCGGGGCTCTGGCAGATGAGGAACGGTCAAGGGTGCCCAAGGGGTATAAGATTCTCCTGGAAGGTGGGACCATTGCATGCAGCGGAGTTGGGGCGGGCCCGGTCTATGTCGTCAATCGAGAAGAGGATCTGGCCGATTTTCCCGAAGGTGGAGTGCTGGTGGTGAGACATACGCACCCCGAGTTTGCGGTGGTACTTGAAAAGGCTGCTGCCGTTGTCTCAGACATTGGAACTGTTCTTGGGCACCTGGCAACTGTGGCCAGGGAATATAACGTGCCGGCCATTTTTAATACTGATAGGGCAACAAAGATCCTAAAGACCGGGATGCAGGTGACTGTAGATGCGGGCTACGCCAATGTCTACGAAGGAATCGTGGAAGAAGTGCTGAAGTCGACAAAGGCCGATGATCCCTCGAAGGCGTCTCCTGCCCTAGAGCAACTGAAAGGGGTCTTGCAAATGATAACCCCTTTGAACCTGACGGATCCTAGGAGCCCTTATTTCACCCCAAAAGGATGCGAGACGCTTCACGACATTACGAGGTTTGCCCATGAAGTCTCTCTGCAGGCCATGTTTGATCTCAGCAAAGAGAGTCATTTTGCTGAGAGGTCGACAAAGCAATTGGTCTGCGAAGTTCCCATGCAGTGGTGGGTTATTGACCTGGAAGATGGCATCAAAAAAGGTGTCACAGGAAAAAAAGTCAGAAGCGACGAGATTGTATCCACCCCTTTTCGAGCTATATGGGAAGGTATGACTGCCCTGCCCTGGAAGGGGCCCCCGCCTGTTGATACCAAGGGTTTTCTCTCGATAATGTTCGGGGCCACTATGGATCCCAGCATGGATCCCTCGGTTCGGAAGCGATTTGCAGATAAAAACTATATCATTCTCTCCAAACATTTTTGTAATTTGAATAGTCGGCTGGGGTTTCACTTTTCAACGACGGAGGCCTATGTTGGTGACAACCCAAATGAAAACTATGTCAGCTTTATCTTTAAAGGCGGCGCGGCCGACGTTGATCGCAGGGTGAGAAGGGTCCAGTTTGTTGGGAAGCTCGTGGAAGAGTTTGATTTTAGAATCGAGATCAAGGACGATTCACTCCTTGCCCGCCTGGAAGGACACGATCAGGATTATCTGAAGGAACGCCTCAAGGTATTAGGACACATCATCATCCATACCAGACAACTCGACATGGTCATGTTCAATGACTCCATGGTCAATTGGTATTACCAAGACTTGTTGAAAGGGATCGAGTCCTTTGTGAAGATACCCCGATAGCTCGCTTTAGGCATTCAACATGTTGGGAAGCAGTTCTTGAAAAAATACTTCAAATACTTTGCCCAAAAGCCTGGCTTACGCCTTTTGACCGTTGCCATTTTTATTCTCCTTGTAGGAGCACTTTTTCTCGGAGTGCTCTCAGCCCGGGAAATGAAGAGGATGGTCAGTGAAGACTTTAATTTCCAGCAGCTTGCATTAGCCAGGAATACCGCCGGCATACTCGCCCAGAGCTTCAAAATTATTAAGCGGGAACTGCTGACCCTGAGCTTGTCACCTTCTATCCAGTACGTAGAGGCAATTTCCTGGGCAAACCGCATGAAAATTTCCCTTTCGAGCGTTGGTGAATATGGTGTGTTCCGAATAATTCTCATAGATTCGGATGGAGCCCAATCCTATTCAATGGATTACAACCAAGCACTTTTTACAGAAACATCTTCATACAGCGATTTTGATTGTTTCAAATGGTGCAAGAAGCCGGAAAACAAAAACAGGGTATATATAAGTGATGCCAGGGAGGGAATTGTTGAAAACTCAGAGCCCGGTCTAGTCATGAATATATGCACGCCCGTCTATCAGGTCTCAAGCGACGAGGCACACCCAAAGCCCACGTATCGATTTTCGGGAGTGCTGGTCTTTGTCCTGGACGCTCGCTCGCTTGCAGAAAAATACGTGAGCCCCATCAGGTCAGGCAAGACAGGCTACGGATGGGTTATAGACGAATCCGGCAGCTTCCTGTACCACCTGGAAAGGGACTTTATAGGCCAAAACGCCTTTGAGATAAGGAAAATCAAGGACCCGCATATCTCTTTTACCAAGATTAATCTCATACAAAAGACCAAGATGTTACAGGGAGAAGAGGGAACTTCCCGGTACATTTCCGGTTGGCACCGGGGCGTGACCGGAAATATGAAGAAATTGATTGGCTATGCGCCGGTACACATCGGGGCCGCCAATGCTTCAAGGAAATGGTCGGTTGCAGTGGTAGCGCCGATCAGCGAGGTAGAAGAGGCCATACATGCAATTTATGTGAGACAAACTATGATCCAAGGGGCCGTTGCTGCCGCGGTGCTTGTCATATTTGCCTTTTTGATTGCAAACGAAAGGGCCTGGCTGCGAACCCTTCAATACGAGGTAGCAGAAAAAACGAAGGACCTGGAACACTATGCAAGAAAGCTTAGACGCTCTGAGGAAAGATACCGCTCCGTGGTTGAGTCGGCCGGCGACTTGATATACACGATAGACAAAGATTGTAATGTCTTGTCCATGAATCAATATAGCAGAGGGCTCATACGGCGACGGTCTGAGGATATCATCGGAAAAAATATAAACAACTTTATCGAACATGACGCCGTCGATGCAGTCTGTTCGATCATTGCAAAGATCTTCGAAACCCGGGAGAGTATCGCGCGTGAAGAGAGGGTTGAAATAAAGGACATGGAGTATTGGTTCGATACAAAATACAAGCCTGTCTTGACTGCCGGAGATCATATCAGCGCAGTTTTGGTTATCTCCAGAGATATTACGGAACAAAGGGTCGTGGAAGAACAGCTTTTTCACACGGAGAAACTGGCATCCCTGGGAGCCCTTTCGGCCGGTGTTGCCCATGAGATAAACAACCCGGTTGCCGTTATCCTGGGTTTTGCTGAGTTACTGCTGGAAAGATTTCCTGAAAATTCCAAAGAGCATGAAATTCTCAAGACCATTGAAAGACAGGGACACAACTGTAAAAGGATCGTTGAAAATCTTCTTGCCTTTTCCAGAATTCCTAAAAAGGCCACCATAGACACTGATGTGGTCGACGACCTCCAAAGAGTTGTCAATGTGGTTATGAATACCCTGTTGACCAAGAAGGTAGACCTCAGAACCGATATAGATGAAGACCTGCCCAGGGTGAGAGGGGACGGCCAGCAACTGGAACAGGTATTCTTAAACATTATTAACAATGCCACGGCAGCCATGGATGGTGGCGGTATCCTGACTATCGCAGCACACCGTTCTGATGATATGATCCATGTTAGCTTTACCGATACAGGCCATGGGATACCCCTGGAGAATATGGACAAGATATTTGAGCCCTTCTTTACCAGCAAGAAGGTCGGAGAGGGTACAGGGTTGGGCCTTTCTGTGAGTTACGGGATCGTGAAAAAATTTGGGGGGGAGATTCAGGTTAAGAGCCAAACAAGGGCGGAGAGCAAAGATAGTGGAACCACCTTCACGGTATTGCTGCCTGTGGCCGACAAGAAAGATCGTGAATCGAAAATCGAATAGATAGTGCCCATCCACGAATCGTAAAAACTCAATGGGCACAAGCGTAAGTTTCCAATTCAGAAATGAGCAATTTTCTGCAAGGTCAAGGAAAACTAGGAGTTGCACGGAGGCGTACCGAGGTACGTCGCACAAGCTACCCCGCAGTCTTGTCAGCCTCCGGCTGATTGACGCCGATTCAGCCGTTCAGCCGTCGTAGCCGAGGCTACTATGGCGAAGTCGGCGATTGCGGAAAAGGGCCATTTATGGATGGAAACTAACTAATATTAAAGGAGAAGGCTATGTCAGAAAAGATTCTAGTCGTTGATGACGAACTCGATATGCTGATGCTGTTGAGGATGATCATTGAAGACAACACCGACTTTGAGGTGGAAACGACCAACAACCCGTCCGAAGGGCTAAAATTGCTCACCGACAACGAGTACGACTTGGTTATTAGCGACCTCAAGATGCCAGGCATGGACGGGATGGAGCTCTTTGATGAATTGCGAGAGATAAGACCTGACATTCCCGTGATAATCATCACGGCCTATGGTTCTCTTGGAACAGCCGACGA
>DAOUTV010000290.1 GCA_030668505.1 Desulfobacterales bacterium
CCCTATCTCAAGAAAAACTGCGTAAAATGGTTTCCCGCTGGCTTCCTGCGGGTCGGTCCCGTCCTTTTCGAATTCACCAGGACACCACGGATTTTTTCCGTGTAGAATATGGAGATGTGGTTGTTCTTGATGACAAGCCCTTCCTTGTTCGCCACAATGCCAAGGAGGGGCGGTTTGGTCTTGATGATGAGGAGAAATTTTGGGTGAAGCGAGCCACTGACCTGAGCGACGGGAGCCTGAAGGTCCTCAAGCTCGTTTTCCACGAAAAGTTTACGGCTAATATCGCAGGCATCGACTTCGAGTGTTTTAGAAGCCCAAAGAAAGAGGCGCGTGTCCTTGATCTGGTAGGAGGCCACAAGAACTTCATGCACGGATATTCTGTCAAAGATGTGAAAGGCAACCTGGTGCGCATACTTGATTTTGTCAAGGGGGGGCCTCTGTCCAGCTATGTGAGGAATATGAACGGGGACCATCAGACATATTTTTACAATCAACTGCCCGGTATCCTTGACCATTATGCCGAATGCATCAAGGCGATCCGGTTCTTACACGAACATGGCGAAAAACACGGTGACATACGACGCGATCACATTATAGTCGACCGGGATAACGGGCGCTACCGCTGGATTGATTTTGACTATAATTATCGCCACAGGGAAAACATATACGCTTACGACCTCTTTGGCCTTGGCAATGTCCTGGTATTCCTGGTGGGCATGGGCGATGTGCTTAGGACCGATCTCAGGGAACAGGGTCATCCCGCTCTCAGCAAACTGCAAGAAGGAGACAGGAACATCGTTTTTGGTAATCGAATAGTCAATCTGAAGAAGATTTATCCCTACATACCCGATAGCCTGAACCGGGTGCTTATGCATTTTTCAAAAGGTGCCAACTGGTTTTATGAGAACACCACCCAACTGCTAGATGACTTAAGAGAGTTCAAAAGCGGTCTTTGATTGTGTTATAGGTTTCTTAATTGAGGAGGAAATGGCATGGCTGAAGAGAAGATGGCTCTTGATAAGAATATCCTGATTGCAGTGGATGAGTCGGAAAACGCCCGTCGCGCAGTCCTGTATGTTGCTCAGTTGCTGGGAGGCATAGGAGGCTTTAAGGCTACCATCTTGCACGTGATCCCCAAACAGGAAGAAGATTTTTTCGCCACGCCTGCCGATGAAGACACATGGCTCAGCCAATACAAACAAAAAATCGACGCAATGCTGGAAAATTATCGACAAATATTAGTCAGAGGAGGCTTCGACCCGCATGATGTCTCGGTTCGTTCCACCCTTCGCTACTGCCCCTCGATGGCCGAGTGCATTTTGGAAGAACGTGACCAACTCGAATACGGCACCATTGTAGTGGGGAGACAGGGTCTTTCTCGACGTGAGGAGTTCCTTTTCGGCAGTGTCTCCAGCAAAATTGTTCACAGTGCGCGCAGTTGCACGGTCTGGGTAGTACAATGATAATACCTAACCCGGACAAGCTTGAACCAAAATAAGGATAAATCTATCACGAAAACACGAAAGTACGAAGACACGAAAGCCTGAATGTTATTTTATTTCGTGCTTTCCCTGGCCCAGACCTGGCACATAGGCTAAGTCGGCGGCTGATCCGGGCACGTAGCGCCAGGGCAGGCAATCTTTCGTGTATTGTGGCTTTTCGCCTTGAGAAGAGACGTGATTGTCTTCTATAGTTTTCTGCCAGTAATGGCAAAATGGAGTCGTCAAAAGGATTTTGAAACGGCTTATAGGAACTATGGGGAAGTCCGGACTTCTCACAGAAAAGGAGAGCCAAGAATGGGAATCAGGGAACGCTCTGCAAAACGCCGAAGGCGCATAGTTGCTCACCGCGCACCAAACTTCGAAGATGCCGAAAAATGGGATCTGGATTTCTGGCAGTGCCAAACCCCTGAACAGCGCCTGTCAGCGTTGGTGGCAATTCGCAAAGACGTGAAGAAAGTCGAACAGTCACGTTTGAAAAACAGTACAGCCAATAAAGAGGAGTCATGACAATGGAAGCTGCAGGAGATTTTGAAGACATGCTTGAATTGCTGGACAAACACAATGTCAGGCATATCATCATTGGCGGCCTTGCTTTCATTTACCATGCAAAACCTCGTTATACCAAGGATATGGGCCTGTGGATTGATCCCTCACCTAAAAATGTTAGACGAGCCAACGCTGCTTTAACCGAGTTTGGAAATCCTTATGTGCTGAACCCTGAAAGCCCGGAAGAAATCCTGCAGTTGGGAGTTGCGCCGGACAGGATAGACCTACTCCGTCATGTTAGGGGTGCGAGATTCGAAACGGCTTGGAAGAAACGAATCAAAGGACAGTATGGCAGCGCTAAAGCTAACTGGATAGACCTTGACGGTCTCATTCGCATTAAGAGCCGCATAGATAATCCGCGGCACCAGGAAGATGTCCGAATACTGCGTGAAGTAAAAAAGCGACGCAGAAAAGGCTAGCGCGAATTAGATGTAATAAACAAGAAGGAAATAGGACAATGGGAAAGGGAATGCATCAACAACCCGGATGGAAAGTTCAAGACCAAAGAACCCCATACGTTAAAGGTGCGCTATGACAAAAAAGAAGGACAAGGCTGAATCCTTTTTGAGGCCGGAAATCTCCAGAGAGCTTGACAAAATTAAGCTCGCAAAAGAGAAGCTGGAAAAGATCAAGACGGAGAGTTGGCCCAGGCAAGAGAAGAACCTGGAAAAATTGCAACGGGCCAGAATTAAGGATGTCCAGCGCAAAGTCTTAAAGGATGAAGATTTCAATAAACATAAAAAGGCTGACAAAAAGATCGGAGGCGTTAGGGGGAAATTTCATCCCTCTCTTGAAAGAACGAGGAAGCGCACCTGAGAAAAAATTATTAAGTCAGTCGGCGAGTCA
>DAOUTV010000249.1 GCA_030668505.1 Desulfobacterales bacterium
CTCTTTGTACTCGGGGTTTCAGCGCACAGGAGTGAGCAAGATCGGGCCTTTTTCAGAAAGCTATTACTTGATGGTATCGTAAAAAGTCGTCACTCCGGTGAAAACCGGAGTCCAGAGCCTTTGTAACTAGCTGAATAAACTGGATTCCGGCTTTCGCCGGAATGACGACGAAGGGTACCTGGCGACTTTTTACGAGTTTGTCATTACTTGAGAAGTAACGATTCCGAGGCGTCAAAAATGGAGATTAACGGCTGGGCAGAATCGAACAATTGCGGTATTCTTTTCAAGAATCTATAGAGCCAGTTTCAAAATGTTCAATTTTGCACCAAGGTTAAGGAAGGCGAAAATTCTAACCGCAGGAATACTTGATGTATTTCGAGGACTAGAATTTGAGTCTGACGCAGATTCAGCCGTCGTAGCCAAGGCTACTATGGCGAAGTCGGCGATTGGGCAAAAGGGGAGGTTTTGAAACTGGCTCTATCTTCTATCCTTAATCAGCATAGTTGAAGGGTCCAGCAGCAACGAGGGATGCTCAGAAGGTGCTTTTCCACCCTTCAAAGCCGTTACATGGATTTCGTCTTCTACTGGCTGAAGCTGTATTACAACCTCAAACAGATCAGCAAATTGGAAAAAGGGGGCAGGCGTGCCGCCGGGTCCCTGGTTTTCATGGCGGTGGGTCCGTACGGCAAACCAGACATGCATTGAATTGTTTGCTGCAAGGGTTTTTAAATCGGAAAGGTACTTTCTTACGGTTTCGTCAAAAGGAAGTCCGTCAATCAGGATCATCCGGGGAAAGAATATGCCCTGTTCTGTGAGGTCTGTTAATCTTTCTTCAAGCTTGGGCACACTGAATCCCTCGACATTGAAAGTCATGATGAACCTGTGTGGCAAGATTGTCTCCCAGAGCTGGTCTATTTGCCTATCATCGTATTGACTCGCAATATTGCGAAGAACCTCTTGGTACCAAAGGCTGACTTTCTTTACTGGGTCATTCAGGCTGATATGGAGAACATTCTTGCCTCTCAATAGGTTGTTTAGGGCAAGCTGAACCAGAAAAGCTGTTTTGCCTACGCCGGCGCGTGCCAATACAGCACCCAAACCTCCTTCAGGCAGGATGTCTTCAGTCTCATATCCCATAAGCCTCAAGGGATTGCGAAGGATAAGATCCTTTTTAAGCATGTCGAAATTTCTCTCCTTAAGATAAACTACCCTGTTTCGAGTCCCGGGTTCCGCCGAGTTTGGCATAGGGTTCTTATTAGGGTTCATATCTTTTTATGCAACATTCTTTTTTTCTTCCGCGGCCTTTTTGTCTAGTTCATCTGCGATCCCTTTCGGGACCTGTCTGTAAGTGGCAAACTCCATAGTAAATTGGGCCTTGCCTTGTGTGGCTGATCTCAGAACAGTTGAATAGCCGAACATTTCTGCAAGGGGGATCTGGGCTTCTATAACACACATGTAGCCCTCATCCTGTGTACCTACAATCATTGCCCGGCGCTGATTCAGAGAAGCCATTACAGCACCCTGAAATTCAGTAGGAGTTTCCGCTACGACTTTCATGATGGGTTCATGAATAACCGGTTTGGCTTTGGCGTAGCCTTCGAGGAAGGCTCCGCGGGCGGCTGCCTGGAATGCCATTTCAGAAGAATCAACAGAATGTGATGAGCCATCATTTATTACCACTTTGATGCCGGTAACAGGAAATCCCATTCTGGGTCCCTGTGCAAGGCATTTTCTAAAACCCTTTTCACACGCTGGGATGAACTGGGATGGAATAGCACCTCTAACGATCTTGTTTTCAAACACAAAGTCTTCCCCTGTAACCGGTTCCATGTAACCTGCCACACGGCCGAACTGACCTGCGCCACCGGTCTGTTTTTTTTGTGTATAGTTGAATTCAGCCATCCTGGTGATTGTTTCCCTGTAGGCAACTCGAGGCGTGTCGGCGGTTACCTCAGCGTTGTATTCCCTGCGCATCCGCTCCAAGTAGACTTCTAGGTGCAGTTCTCCCATGCCGGAGATAATTGTATCCCCGGTCTGATTATTGACATACGTCTTAAAAGTTGGATCTTCCTTTGTAAAGCGGGCAAGTGCCTTGGACATATTGACTTGTGCTTTGTTATCCTTCGGAACAACGGCAAGGGAGATGACAGGATCCGGCACATGCATGGATGTCATGGTCAGGTTGATACCATTAGAGACAAAAGTATCACCGGACGCACATTCAATGCCGAAAAGGGCTCCAATATATCCCGGAGGCATGCCCTCTATATCTTCCATCTGGTCTGCATGCATTCGGACAAGCCTGCCGATTTTGACCTTTTTTCCGGTACGGACGTTCACTATGGTGTCACCCTTGGCAATAGTTCCCTGATATACCCGTACGTATGTGAGTTGGCCATACGGTCCGTCTTCCAGCTTAAAGGCAAGGGCAACAAGCGGTTTTTCCGGATCAGAAGAAAGGGTGACCGGTGTCTCATCGTTGTCTTTGTCAAGAGCCTGGCTTTGCACATCAGAAGGGCAGGGCAGCAATTTTGTCACAGCGTCAAGTAGAGGCTGGACACCCCTGTTTTTGTAAGCGGATCCCATCAGGACCGGCGTAATTTCACGGGCAATTGTTGCCTTGCGTAGAGCCTGGATAAGCAAATCTTCAGTGACTTTATCCTCAATAGCAGCCTCGGTGAGTTCATCTGAAAACATGGAGGCCGCATCGATAAGTTCTTCCCGCCTTTCCATGGCTTCTGAAAGAAGATCTTCCGGTATATCCTCGATACGCACACATTCTCCGTTATCACCATCAAAATAGATCGCTTTCATGCCAACCAGGTCCACAACCCCGTTGAAGTCTGCTTCCAGGCCAATAGGAATCTGAATGGCCACAGCATTGTGTCCCAGTTTTTCTTTGAGTTGTTTCACTACTCGAAACGGGTTGGCTCCGCTTCTGTCGCATTTGTTGACAAAGGCTATACACGGCACCTTGTACCTGGCCATCTGCTTGTCAACAGTAATAGACTGCGACTGAACTCCGCCCACAGAACACAGAACCAGTATGCCTCCGTCGAGTACTCTGAGAGATCGTTCAACCTCTATTGTAAAATCGACATGACCGGGAGTGTCTATGATGCTGATCTTATGATTCTGCCATTCACAGAAGGTGGCGGCAGAGGTTATGGTGATCCCGCGCTCCTTCTCAAGCTCCATGAAGTCCATTGTTGCCCCGACACCATCTTTTCCTTTGACGTCGTGGATTGCGCGTATTCGTCTGGTATAATAGAGTATTCGCTCCGTAAGTGTGGTCTTACCCGCATCAATATGAGCACCTATGCCGATATTTCTTATTTTCTGAATGTCCTTTTTCATGGCGCAGTTTCCTTGGTTCCTATTCCAAAACAAAAAAACCCTCACTTGGAAGGTTACACCAGATGAGGGACTAACCTTGCAACTATCTAACTCTCTCAAAACTTTATATTTATATTTCTAATAATAGTTTTGTCAAGAAATTTTTTCAAAAAGTTGAATTAAGCATCGATTCATGATACTCATGCAAATGTCATTAACTTAAGAGTCCAATCTCCCCCCTTTGCCAAAGGGGGGTCGGGGGGGATTTTATCCAACTTCTCGAAACCCCCCTGGCCCAGACCGGGCTTTGATGCGTTGCGAAAAAGGGCGATCGAATATAACTACTAAGGTTACGATATATGCCGACCAAGTCGCGCCAGGGCAGGCCTAAATCCCCCTTTTTTAAAGGGGGACTTTCAATGGCCATATCCTTTAAACTAATGACTTTGATACGCATGCGTATAAAATCCTAAAATTACCCCAGCCTTCTTTTAC
>DAOUTV010000019.1 GCA_030668505.1 Desulfobacterales bacterium
GCAGATAAAGCACATAGGATTAGAGCAGATCAAAGGTTCAGGCGTGATGGCTAAAAATCATTAATCCGTTAGTTATAAAATCCGTGTTTTTCTGGCAGCATTATTCCTGCAAATGCCTTGGAGGAACTATAAAATCTGATACTGGATGCTGGATTCAAGGATTATCCAGTATCAAGAATCCAGGATCCAATCTTTTTTGCTCCCGGTTTATCCGGGTTAGGAGACAACGGTATGCAAAACCAAAGTGCAGGTCAATTTGAACCTGCCAGTACACTCGACTATCTCAAAAAGGCTATTGAAATCGTAAAGCTTAACCAATCTGTAATGTCACAAGTAGCCGGAGACCCCAATGCCATAAGGTTTGGCATCGCTGTAGCCGCCATAGGCGGAGCATTGGCCTTTATCCCGGGCAACAACCCCGCCGGGCTTTTGGTTGGTGCCCTTTTTTCTATCTTCGCACTTTTTCTTTTTGCAGGGTTAGTCCATATTTTTTGTGGTTACTCAAAAGGCAAACAAGAATTTATGGGCTTTGTCCGGATTATAGCACTTAGCAGTATTATCGATTTGGCTGTTGTCATACCGTTTGCCGGCCTGGCTATTACCATATGGAGTGTTGTTATCTCAATTGTGGCTGCACAGGAAGTTTATCACTTAAACAGGGGCAAGGCGACCTATATTATATTGATCTCTGCCTTGATCCTCTGGATAATCACCCTCATGATCTTTGCCGGCCCCTTGTCTTTTCTGTACGATATTCCCGTCCAACAAGAATGGACCGAGCCTCTTTAGAAAGGTTTCACGGGCATGGAACAAATCGAGAGGGCCCTTTTGACACTGAACTACCGTTTGACCTCAAGGGCCCTGAACCTGTGGAAGGGAAATGAGTCCCGGACGCCCAATCACAAAGTATATGATGGATTCTATGACATACTTAACCCGACTACCATAAAAGGGTTGCATGCTTCTGGAAGAGAGACGGGGCACAAGCGAAGAGTTTTTCACGCTCTACTGGGCCATTATTTACAATACCGCATATCGCCCTTTGAAAATGAGTTATTTGCCTGGATAAAGGGAGCTGCCGTCCATGTCGACGGAGAAAAGATTTACTTCAAAGATATTCTCTCGTGGTGCCAGAAGCGAAGCGATTTGGTGAAGCGCAGAAAAATCGAAGATGAGTCAAGCATCCTTTGTAAGTTTTTGAAACCCTTTAGCCTGGGCGTTTGGGAGTTCCTTCTCGAGCTGCTTGAGGACGAATTCGGATACAAAGACTATCCGGAGTATTGTCGCAACAAGAAGCTTGTTGACTATGAAGCATACGTGCCTAAGCTTGAAGAAATAATGCGGGAGACCGACACATTATACTTTGAAGCTATGGAAGCCTGGGCTCAAAGGAGTCTGGGGGTACCGCTGTATGAACTAAATAGATTTGATGCGATCTACATGCTCGGCCTGACTGAATTTGACTACCTTTTTCCAGATCAAATCCCCTTGAGTGATCATCTCGATTTTTTCAATCAATGGGGAATACAGGTCAAGAACATGCCGGGGCTTTGTCTTGACATGAGTCATTCGCCCAAAAAAGGGGCTCAGGCCATGAGTTTTGCTTTGAGGATACCAGACGAAATCCACCTTGTCATGAACCCACAGGGTGGCTGGATTGATCTTGAAACCCTGTTCCATGAAATGGGCCATACCCTTAGTAATGTGTTCACATCGCCAGAGCTTCCTTCGGCCGAAAAGGATTTCTTCACTTCAAATACGCTTTCGGAAACCTATGCGTTCTTGCTCCAAAACATGTGCTTTTCTCCATTTTTTCTTGAAAGACACTTGGGTCTTTCATCCAAAGAGATAGAAAAAATATCTTTTTACAAGGTCTTAAAGGACCTCTCCGTTTTCAGGAGGTACGTAAGTAAGTTTCTGGCCGAATATGAGATGTTCAAGGAAAAAAAGATCGCAAACGGAGAGATTTACGCCCGTCTTTTGGAAAAACATACTGGCTTTTCCTACCGACCTGAAACCCACCTCTTTGATCTTGTACCGGAATTTTACGCCCTGGACTATGTGGTTTCATGGCTGGCTGAGGCGACAATGGAAAAGATGCTGGCACAAACTCTGGGTCACGACTGGATGTTCAAGCCTGAGGCAGGCAAGATCTTGAAAGACTGGTGGCAGTGCGGCAATCGGTATGAACTTGATGAATTCTTCGCAGTCAAAGGAATCGGGGCAATCAACTCCAAAGATATCTTAGACAGGTGGCGTAGCAAAATAATAGTTCGCAAGTAATGAGTTTCGTGTTTTTTCCGGCAGATTTATTCCTGCAAGTGCCTTGGAGGAATAATAAAATCTGATACTGGATGCTCGATACTGGATGCTGGATTATCCAGTATCAAGAATCCAGGAACCAGCATCAAATCTTTTTTGGTTCCGGCCTGTCAGGGTTGGGGTTAGAGTGAAATGCAAACTGTTCGTCAGCAAATGATAGCGTTGTTGTCCCAGGGAGTGCATAGTGCCAGGGGGCTGTCCCAGATGCTGCGCATTCAGGAAAAAGAGGTCTATGGTCATCTTTCCCACATCGCACGTTCCGTTGTCCCACAAAGGCAGAGGCTGGTCGTAATCCCCTCACGATGTCTTATGTGCGGGTATGTGTTTGACAAGCGAAAACGGTTTACCAGGCCGGGCCGCTGCCCCCGTTGCAAAAGGGAACGCATTGAGGAGCCGAGATATCAGGTTGTTTGAGTTACGGCAACTTCTGTTCTTCCCGGCTCAAACCTGAACTTCATCTGGATCGGGATACTCGTCATTAAATCGTAATAGGCTTTACGGGTAATATATAACGTTCGTGAAATATTGATATTTGATCCCATTTTTTGAGGTCTCAGTGACAAATCGAATAGGTGATAAAGCACAACTGTTTGACGCGCTATACACGTCTAATGATATGTATTTTGGCCGGGAAGCGCGCCCGGAGTTCTCTCGCTTAATAGATACCATAGACATCAGATGTTTTCGTTCACTCGATCTAGGGTGTGGTCAAGGGCGATATGCCATCTATCTTGCGGAAAGAGGTAGTGCTGTCCATGCAGTAGATTTCTCTTCAGTTGGAATTGAGAAGCTATCTCTTTATGCGAAAACGCAGCAGTTGAATATATCCACTGAACATGCTGACCTAACAAACTATCAGTTCCCTATAGGAGAATACGATCTGGTCGTCTTCGCTACAGTTCTGGATCACCTGGATTTCGATGGCCGACAGTATGTTATTAGAGGGATAACTTCTTCCCTTAAACCAGGAGCTTTATTCTATGGAAATGTATTCACAAAGGAGGATCCCGGCTTTATATCAAAATCAAAGGGACTCTGGCAGCAAGAATGTGTTAGTGCGGCTGGCATAGCTATTGAGCACTACTTTGATTCTAACGAGCTTTGGAACTGTTTTTCTCCCCATGAAATTCTGGATTATAAAGAGTTCAAAGAAGAAGATCGTAGTCACGGACCGGACCATTGGCATGGCTGGGCCTATATTATTGGACGCAAAGTTGAATAGATTATGAGGATAGAAGCCATTTCAAAACCTCAGATCGCGTTCGAGGACACGGCGAGAGCCGATGATAAAGCGCAGCATACACGGGGGTATGTGAGCATTTTGAAGAGGTCCTCACTTTTGGGGGTATGTGCTTACAGTCACTCGGCCCAGCTAATCTTATGTACATACCTTATTCTTACCTATCCATATTCTACCCCATGCTATATATGAGGCTAAATTCATGATTAAATCATACCTTCGTTTTGTAAAAATATCTGTTTTTCTATCTCTGATATTACCCATTATCGTCGAGGCTTGCAGTCGCTCTACTATTGAGGGTCTCTCCTCTTCGAGATTCTATGTTAAAAGTTTACTCGCTCTCTTCGCTGTATTAGTAGCCTACAAGCTTTTCCTCCGATTTGTGCATTATGCATTTAAAAGTATCAATAGGATCAGCGAACAACAGGGAGTTTATCTTGACAACATTCCGATAACCTATGTAGATGCCGCCATTCTTATCTCGGCTGCGGCGAGCCTGTTTCTGGAGCTGTCTGTAATTCGTTGGCAAAGCGCGATTTTCCCCATCTTTGCTTTTTACAAAAACTACTCGCTGCTGGCATGCTTTGCAGGGTTAGGGATCGGCTATGCCCTTACCAGGCGCGAAGCGATACCGCTTTTTCTCACTGTTCCGGCGCTGGCTTTGCAGATGTTACTTTTTGTTTTTCTCCGATACGGGCTTGGGCCTTTGTGGGTGCGGAGTTTGTGGCGAATACCGTTTAGCGAACAGCTTAATATGGGTGTTAAAGTCGCCGTAACTGCGCCTTACCTAATTGCGATCTATAGTTTTCTCATAGTAGCCTTTCTCTTAACTGTTTTGGCTTTTATCCCGGTTGGACAATTGTGCGGAAGGCTGATGACCAGACGAGAGAACCTTCGGGCGTACGGCTTTAACCTCTTAGGCAGTATACTTGGTATCGTCCTCATCACAAGCATCAGCTTCTTGTGGACGCCACCAGTTGTCTGGTTTTGTATTTGTTTCGCATTCCTTTTGGTTTTCCATAGCTTTGATAACCGAGCTTTATTAACCGGTGTGTTGGCCTCATTAGTTGCTGTCGTAGTCCTCTCTTGGCCTGTTTCTTCAGGTTTCGAGAAGATACATACGCCTTACCAACTTCTGGAACGTGGCCCAAGTCGGGGTGGGCTGACATCCATAAGGGCGGCTGGTCACTACTATCAGCGCGTTATTGACCTATCCTTATCGAATGCAAACCTAAGTACTGATGACTTACTTCGCGGCACGGCTGACTATTACAACCTCCCGTATCGAATCTATGGGAAACCTCTTCAGATGGTCGCGATAGTTGGAGCTGGCACTGGAAATGATGTTGCTGCAGCTCTCCGAAGTGAAGCTGAACACGTTGACGCCATTGAAATTGATCCGGGAATTCTCAAATTGGGTCAATTATACCACCCGGAGAAGCCCTACGACGATCCCCGCGTTGAGGCAATTGTAAATGATGCGCGCACCTTCATGCGCTCGACCGAAAATGTCTATGACATGATTGTATATGGTCTGTTGGACTCACACACTGTCTTAAGCCATGCATCAAGCGTGCGACTTGACTCTTTCGTCTACACAGTCGAAGCCCTCAAAGAAGCGCGGAAACGATTGAAGCAGGGCGGAGTACTAAGCCTATCATTTTGTGTCCTGTCCGATCAGATAGGACGAAAGATTTATCTTATGATGAAAGAGGCATTTGAGGGGCAACCACCGCTTTGCGTACGCGCGGGATACGACGGCTCTTTTATCTACCTCCAATCAAAAGAAGGCGAACTAATGCTTGACAAGACCTTATTGCGAGACCAGGGTTTTGAAGATTTTACAACCTATTTCGCTAATCCAGCGATCAAAGCTGATATCCCTACGGACGACTGGCCCTTTTTCTATATGCCCAAGCGTATTTACCCGGTCTCTTACCTTGGAATCTTGGGGCTCATTCTTCTGCTCTCGATATTTGCTACATACAACTTCTTCCAGCAAAAGCCGGCTTTTAGCAGTTTGGCATTCTTCTTTCTGGGTGCAGGATTCATGCTCATTGAAACAAAGGCGATAACGGAATTGGGACTGACTTTTGGGAATATCTGGCAGGTGATTGGGATCGTGATCGCCGGCATCTTGCTGATGGCGTTCTTGGCCAACTGCATTGTGCAGCTCTTTCACATAAAACGCCCCTCTCTTTGGTTTGTACTACTCCTTGCAAGTTTATTGATGGGATTCGTGATCTCAGGATACGGGGGCTTTGGGCCTTCTCTTCTGGGCAAAGCCGGCACCATCATGGTGCTGATCTGCCCTATGTTTTTTTCAGGCATAGTGTTCTCGACATTGCTCAGTCAGGCCGAAGACATTGCCGGCGTTATGGCCATCAACCTACTTGGGGCCATGACCGGAGGTATACTGGAGTATAACTCTATGTATTTCGGATTCCGCTTTCTCTATTTGCTGGCAATAGCTCTTTACCTTCTTGCTTTTGGCTCGTTCTACTTCAGGAGCAGCATCGGCAGAGCTACAGCAAAGCTGCTGACATAAACGTGAACGATTGAGAATCGCCAATTAGGGATAAACCTAAAGCTCGACAGATTAGAAAAAGACTGTATACGATTTCATCAATTTTAAATATAAGGTACGTCCACCAGCTCGCCAAGATACGAGGCACGACCCATATGAACAAGTCCTATCGTAGAGTTCCTCGGTTCTCTCTCATCATCCCCGCATACAACGAGGAAACCTATCTGGCTCGTCTATTGAACAGTGTGGACAAGGCGCGGAGTTGCTACATTGGGAGACCAGACGACATAGAAGTTGTGGTTGTCGATAACGCATCTACTGACTCAACGGCAGGCTTGGCACGAAACCGCGGTTGCCAAGTGGTGCGAGAGGAAAAGCGCGTCATTGCCGCGGTTCGCAATGCTGGAGCTCGAAACGCCCGGGGACAAGTCTTTGTATTCGTCGATGCAGACAATATTATCCACCCTGATACCTTCAATGCTATTGACCGGAGCCTATCGACCGGCAAGGTGATAGCCGGTGCATCGGGAGTAAAAATGCAAAGGATCTCTCTTGGCATTGCTGTAACCTATATGTTGATGGTTCCCATTGTATGGATTACCGGAATGGACACAGGCGTGGCCTTTTGTCGCCGGGAGGATTTCGAGGCGATTGGTGGCTACAACGAGGACCGTCTCTTTGCAGAGGACGTCCAGCTCTTGTGGGACCTGATGTTCTTGGGTCGAACACGTGGACAGAAACTGGTTCGACTCACATCTGTTAAGGCCATTTACTCAACCCGCAAATTTGACGAGCATGGTGATTGGCACTATCTATGGCTGATACTCCGTTTTCTCTGTGGAGTGCTATTTTCACAACGTTATATGGATGACTTTGCTCGGACGTACTGGTATGGTAATCAGCGTACCAAAGCAAGGCAGGGAGGGACAGTGGATTCAGGGCTACACTATTGACAAGCATTGGAATATCTACAGAAGAAAGGGGGCCGTCCATGTCCAACCTCAAACTCCTATACCCGGTTCGCACTCAGGACAACCGACTGTTGCTTCCTGCCGGCACCGTGCTGTCTGAAGAGACTATGGATGCTCTTATCTCTTCAAGCAAGGACGTGTCACATCGTGCCTCTTCCTTACTGATGTGCGGTTCTGTCAAAGAAGATCTGGTTAATTTTATCAGCCAACCCCCTTACAATATAATCTTTGCCGACCAGGAACAAATTGCAGATCTGCTTAACCTCCTGGAAAGTGTCAATATTGTCGTTCCTGTTTTGCAATCGCTGGACTATTTTAAGCAGTATGACTTGCTTACATATAGCCACATTCTCGTAGTATCCGCCGTATCAACACTCCTGGCAAAGGAGCTCTTATCTGACCATAGGGGCCTGATTCAGGAGGCCGCAATAGCCCCTTCCCACGACTTTGGCAAGATCTGTGTTCCGTTACAAATTTTGAATAAGGCCGATCCTCTGACCCGTAGTGAGCTGAGCATCCTGAGACATCACTCAGTAGCAGGCTATGTCCTGCTCAGCTATTACCTCAGGGACCATCAGAGTCTTGCTGTCAGGGTGGCCAGGGATCATCACGAGAGGAGGGATGGTTCGGGATATCCCCGTGGCATCCGGCTCACGGACCCCATGGTGGAGATCGTCGCTGTCGCAGACGTCTTCGACGCTCTTATTTCATCGAGACCCTATCGACCTATTTCATATGACAATCGAACGGCCTTGGAAGAAATCACCAGTATGGCGGAAAGGAATCAAATAGGCTGGGACGTAGTTAAAGCACTCGTGGCCTGTAACCGTAAGTCCAAGCCTCACTATACCGAGTGTGAGGTTTCAGTTGAAAAAAGGGGCACCCCCCCTCCAGACAATATCTATGGTGTCATTGCCGAGGAAAAGAGCCGCCCTGATGTCAATTAGGAGTTATCGACGAAGTCATTTGGCTGTGGGCGATAAGGCTTATCATAGAAGTACAGGGGAATGAAATGGCCGATTTTTCTGAACTGTTGTTGAAAAGGCGATCTATAAGGGACTTTGAGGAAAGGGAAGTACCCTTGGGGCTCATTAGGGAGATAGTAAAGGATAGCTGCCTTGCGCCGAGTTCAGAAAATAAGCAGCCATGGAGGTTCATAATCGTCAACAACAAAAAATGGATCAGAAGGCTTTCCAATGAGAGCAAGAAGAATCTCCTCGCGATTATAGAAAAGAACCCGGATGCTCCTAGCAAGAAGTACGAGACGGCTCTCAGAAAAGAAGACTTCAGCGTATTTTATAACGCCCCATGCCTTGTTTACATTGTTGGTCCTAAGAATATCCAGTCGGTCTATGTGGATTGTACGCTTGCGGCTTGCTATTTCATGTTCTCTGCGGCGTCAAGAGGTCTTGGTACCTGTTGGGTTGGCTTGGGCTCGAATGTCGGGGATCCTGAGATACTTAAGAAGATTGGAATGCCTGAAGATTGTCGGATTGTCGCACCGATCATTGTGGGCTATGCAAAGAGGATTCCTGCGCCTCCCGAAAGAAACGAACCCAAGATTCTCAAAATTGTTTCATGACAATTTGAGGGGTAGATGTATTTGATTAAGAAAGGCCGTTTTCCCTACCATGAATGGCAAGCCATGAGGTGATCTTTTCCTAAAGCAGGTACTTATTTTTCTTGTTTGTCTTTGGTATACGCTCTGGCCTTTTCAGCCAAGTCCTTTAAGCGGTCATCTACCAACCGGAAAAGGGTTCCCTTGGAGTAGGTTCCATCTTTACGGATTTTGCCCGCCTTCATGCCTGTAAGTATTTCGACCCCCTGCTCAATGGCCCCTATGGGATAGATATGAAACTTGCCATCCTTGGCCGCTTCCACCACGTCCTTTCTTAGCATGAGGTCTTTGACGCTTTTCGCAGGAATGATGACGCCCTGTTTGCCCGTAAGCCCCTTGTGTTTACAGATGTCAAAGAACCCTTCAATCTTGCGGGTCACCCCGCCAACAGGTTGAATCTCCCCCTTCTGGCTGACCGACCCGGTCGCGGCAATCCCTTGAAAGACCGGCACATTGGCAATGGCAGACAGCAAGACGAACAGTTCCGTGCTGGACGCACTATCGCCATCGACCATGCCGTAGGTCTGCTCAAAGCAGAGGCTGGCCGTGAGCGCCAGAGGCTTGTCCTGGGCAAAGTGCTCTCGCAAATAACTGCTCAGGATGATGACGCCTTTGGTGTGGATCTTTCCGCTCAACCGGGACTGTCGGTCGATCGTGATGACACCATCTTTTCCCATGGATACATTGGCAGTGATACGGCCGGGTTTTCCGAACATGTGGTCACCCGTTTGCAAAATACTCAGGCCGTTGATCTGGCCCACCTTGTGCCCATCGGTCTCAATCCAGAAGATGTCTTTCTTGATCAGTTCCTGGACGCGCTCTTCAATCAGGTTTGACCGATAGATCTTTTTCTCTATGGCCTTTTCTACATGGCGGGCACCAATATACCTCCTTTTCCCCTGTACGGCCCAGTAATTGGCTTCCTTGATAATATCCACAATGGCCCCTAGCTTAAGCGTTATCTTGTCTCTGGTGCCGGTCACCTCCATACTATATTCCAGGATTCTGGCAATCCCCGTGCGGTCAACATGTTTGAGGCCCTCTTCCTCACAGAACCTGGCCAGGCAGTCAAGGCATTCCCGAATCCTTGCTTTGTTCCAATCGGTCCGGTCATCAAGGTGCGCCTTGATCTTGAACATCTGCTTGAAGCGATCATCATAGGTGTAGAGAAGTTCATAAATATAGGGATCGCCGGTTATCACCAGTTTAATCTCCAGAGGCACTGGTTCGGGCTTCAGGGTCCTGGTGGTCATAAACCCGTACATCTCACCTATGTCTTCTATCTTTACCTCTTTGTTCCTGACCGCCCGTTTGAGGGCCTCCCAGGACAGGTACCATTTCAGGATATCGGTCGCCTTTAGGACCAGGTATCCCCCGTTGGCCTCGTGCAGCGCCCCGGGCTTGATCATGGTGAAGTCCGTAACAAGGGCGCCAAAGATGGCCTCCCGTTCAATCCTGCCAAAAAGAGCCGGGTAAGTCGGGTTTGAGGTGTACACAACAGGGGCGCCCTTTGCTTCAGAATTGTCAATTAGTACATTAACGCTGTATTTGTTCGTAACCGGGGGCGAAGGCATACCGACACGGGGCCCTTTGGGGGCTTCTGCCTCAGGCTTTTTCCGGAAATCGTCAATATGTTCCAAGATGTCCTGTTTTGCGGCCTCGAGGTACTGAAGGATATTGGTATTGACCCTAAACTTTGACAAGACGGGTTGCATCTTTTTCTTCACCACAGCGAGAGCCACTTTATGATCCAGCTCCTTGCGAAGCTCTACGTACTCCGACTCAAGCCTCCCTATCTCTGTCAAGGCCTGGTTCATCTCCATGGACAACTTGTCGCCCCTGTCCAGCAGGGCCTTCTTTTCCTCTGGGGAATATTTGGCAAGCTCCTCCGGGGGGAGGACCTTGCCATCCTTTCCGGGTATGATGGAAATCCCTTGAGGGTCAACCTGTAACAAAAAGCCTTCCGCCTCCACCTTTTCCCTCAGAACACCAATGATCTTGCGCCGCTTGTTCTCAAACTCCTGCCTGAGGACCTGCTCCTTGTAGCGATAGTCATCCGTGCTAAACGCTGTCGGTATATCGCTATTAAGGACCTCAATCAGCTCATCCATGGCCTTTTTCAGATCCTTCCCGAGACCCGTGGGCAACCTCAAGGCGCGGGGTTTGTCAGGTTCTTTGAAGTTATACACATAGCACCAGTCGGGTGGCGGTGGCTGCTTTTTTGCCACCTCTTCCAGGAACGCACGAGCCATATATGTGGCGCCCGTGTCGGTTGTTCCTGCTACATAGATATTGTATTCGGGATCGACCATCCCCATGCCGAACTTCATGGCTTCAATGGCCCGTTTTTGTCCCACCACCCCTCGCTTGGCAGGATGAAGTTTTTTGGTGGAATCAACCTTCAAACTATTTGGATCAATGCTCAACCGCAGATCTTTTGCAGCCAACTCTCTAAACCTTTTTGCCATTGCTTTCTCCGTTAGTGATTGCCCTTTTTCTTACCTCCTCATATAAGGAAACATATTCCCCCGCCGATTTTTCCCACGAAAAGTCCGCCCGCATTCCCCTCTCCACCAGTCTTATCCAGCCCGGTCTATCTTCAAAGACCTTCAGGGCTTCTTTGATCTGGTCCAAAAAGGCCCCTGTTTCATACTGGACAAATTTGAACCCGGTCCCCTCCCCTGAGTTCTGGTCAAACTGCTGGATCGTGTCATCAAGGCCTCCTGTTGCCCGAACAATAGGGATCGTTCCGTATTTCAAGGCATAAATCTGGGTCAATCCGCATGGCTCATAGCGGGAGGGGACCAAAAATATATCAATACCTGCCATGATACGGTGGGCGAGGCCTTCATCAAACCCTATGGTGACAGACACGCTTTCAGGGTATTTACTTGCCAGCTCCAAGAAAAGGGCCTGATATTTATCCTCACCTGCGCCCAAGATCACCAGCCCTGCATCCAGCCCTACGATATCTTCTACGATCTGGACCAGCAAATCACTCCCTTTTTGTGCCGCAAGTCGAGACACCATCCCGAGGACCGGTCGATCTACAAAGCGCTGATGGAGGCCCAGCTCCTTGATAAGGCCAGCTTTGCATTTCCGTTTACCCCTCATATTACTGGGGCTGTAATGGTCCGTGATATGCCGATCCGTGGCAGGGTTCCAGGAAGTGTAGTCAGCCCCGTTAAGGATACCGTAAAGGTCAGTCGATCTTTTTCTAAGGATACCATCCATGCCCATTCCGAATTCAGGGGTCTGGATTTCCCGGCTGTATCTGGGGCTCACCGTAGTGATCGCATCTGCATACACAAGACCAGCCTTTAAAAGGCTGAACTTGTCCCAGAATTCAATGCCATCAGGATTAAATTCAGTTACTGGAACGCCGCATGTGTGGAGCCTGTCTGGAGGGAAAAGACCCTGGTAGCCTATATTGTGAATGGTAAAGACTGACGCTACGCTTGAAAAGTAAGAATCAGCTCGGTAAAGGGTCTTAACATAGGCTGGAATCAGGCCGGTTTGCCAGTCGTGGCAATGCACCACATCAAAATGAAACCCGACTTTTTTGGGAAAAAGGAGGGCGGCATGGCTGAAAAAGGTGAACCGCTCCAGGTTGTCATAATAATCCCCTTCTGGGGTGCCATATAGGTTCGGCCGATCAAAGAGGTCCTCCCTGTCAAACAGATAGACAGGAACCCCTTCCTCGGTTGACGTTTCCAGCACGTCACCTCTTAGCCTGGCATTTCCTATGGGAACCTCAAGCCCTGAAACGGCCTTTCGGGTTTGGAAATTCCCCTCCTTGGCCATTCGATAAAAGGGAAGTCCCACCCTGACATCGACTCCCAGCTTCTTGAGAGCATTGGGGAGCGAACCTGCCACATCAGCCAGACCGCCGGTCTTGGCATACGGCGCTGCCTCCGAGGCAAGAAACAGTACCCTCAGGGATTCAGTCATGAAATAATCGTATCTTCCTCAAATTATATGGTATTATAGATAAATATTCTGTAACCGTTCAGGGTTCACTGAAAATCTGAGCCGACTTCGCTATAGTAGCCGATTCAGCCGTCGTAGCCTATGGCTACTATGGCGAAGTCGGCAGGCTATAACGGCTAAAACCGTGAACTCTGAACCTGTGAACGTCTACTATATAAGCTTACTCATTGTCCTTTTCAACGGCCTTCAGCAAATCATCATATATATCCGGCACAGAATAGGTCACCCTGTTCCATGATGGAATCTGTGTGCCTACCTTCTCTTGTCTTGCCTGCTCCCAGGCCGTGGCAATAAAATCTCTGAAGTACGAGACCGTGAGTTCTTCCTGGTGCCGGTCATAGGTCAAGTCATTCGACTCGGCGTCATCGCTGTAACTTTTCACAAAGCTTAAGGCCGTGCTGTAAAAGGTATGCTGGAGCATGTCGATAAAGGCATCATCAATGTGCATGCCGTGTGAACGTATGTAGTTCAGATAGAACTTGGCTATGTCTACTACCATCCGATGTAAACCGGTGTTAGCATTTTTTTCAGAGACTATCTGATGTTTATGCTCATAATTTTTGCACAGATCGATCTGGGCGATCTTTTTTGGCGTAAGACGGGTAAAGACTTCAGACAAAGTGCTCACCTCAAGGCCCCAATCATAGGCTATGTTTATGGCCCGAGCAAGGCGGGTCAAAAAGCTGAATTCGCCGGCCAGGGGATAACGAAACCCGCGGTGATATCGGAAAAATTCTTCCAGCGCATAGTGCCGGCGTTCGTACATGATTTTTGCCAGAACCTCTGTGAAGGGGGCTACAAAAAGCCTTGTGGTTCTTCCCTTCATCTCCATTTCAGTGGGGGAGATACGCGCATAGTAGCCCTTGCAAAACTCAAAATCGTTGTTCGGATTGGCCGTAGGCTCAATGAGCCTGCCAAGAAGAAGCCGATCGTAGGTTACGATATCGCAGTCGTGCAATGCAATCACATCACAGACTTCGCTGGCAAAAAGATACCCCAGAGTAATCCAAACCGATTGGCCCTTTCCGGGCACGCCAACAGGGATTTTTTGTTCTTGGAGTCTCTTTAAGATCGCCTGAATCCTCGGCCCTTCCACCCAGACCACTTTGACGTCCCGGTCCTCCCTTTGCAGCCTGCAAAAAAAGTCTTTTGCTTCCTTGAACTCTTTTTCTTCCTTTGCTCCTCCCAGTGCCACCACAATAGAACACAGATAATTCACCTGGTTAATTTGCTCGATAATATTATCCAGGACCTTTGGCACATGGATTTCGTCGTACAGGGAGGGCAGAAGAAGGCTGA
>DAOUTV010000276.1 GCA_030668505.1 Desulfobacterales bacterium
CTTAAAGTCCCCCTTTCTTAAAGGGGGATTTAGGCCTGCCCTGGCGCGACTTGGTCGGCATATATCGTAACCTAAGTAGTTATGTTCGATCTCCCTTTTTCGCAACGCATCAAAGCCCGGTCTGGGCCAGGGGGGATTTTAAAGGCCATTCCAGAAAATCCCCCCCGGCCCCCCTTTAAAAAAGGGGGGGGATTTATGCTCAAGTCAACAGCTTTAACGTTCATGTTGTTTACGGCAAAGCCAATCATTCTAACCCCGCCCAGAGGACGGGGTTTCCCAAAATGAAATGAACAGATGTTTTCAAAAACGTAAATTTCGCAAAACCTCATGCCCAAACACGTGACAAAAGCCGTGATCCCGGCTGCCGGGCTGGGAACACGCCTGAGGCCTCTGACATCTTATACCCCGAAGGAACTCCTGCCGGTGGGGGAAAAGCCCATCATTCAATATACGTTTGAAATGTACATGGCCGCGGGCATTTCCGAATTTTGCATCATAACAAGCCCGGAAAAACCTCAGCTCAAGGATTTCATCACAGGCAACCGGACTCCCTCAGCCATTCCCTTTGAAAGAAATGCTCGATTTTATAAACAGCTGGAAAAATGCCGAATCGTTTTTGTCGAGCAAACCCATACCAGGGGCGTTGCCGATGCTGTCGGGCTGGCTAGAGATTTTGTGGGAAACGAACCATTTGCGTGCATTATGCCCGACTGCCTTCTTTTTTCAGGTAAGTCGTTCGTCACACAACTTCTGCAGGTATTTGATAGGTTCCAAAAAAACGTAATTGGCACGGTTTTAATAAAGGGCGCTGATGCAAAGCGCTTTGGCAACGTAGGTTTGCTACAAACTCAAAGGCTCGATGGTGAGTGTTTCCTTATCAAATCACTTTCTGAAAAAAAGGGGGAACCACTGCCCGTTAGTCCGGGTGAGACAATTCATAAAGGATTTGGCGGAGGGATCTATCTGCCGGAATACTTCGACCTGATTGAAATCATACGTCCCGAGGCCAAGGGAGAGGTAGACGACGTCCCCATACACCAAATCCTTATCAAGCAAGGCAAGTTACTTGGGGTTCTGCTTGAAGGCGCGGCCTTTGATGTAGGCCATCCCCTGGGCCTTCGCGCAGCCGCCCATTATGCAGGACGCAGAATACACAGTACTTAGGCGCTTTGCTTGTGAAATTCGTGTTTTTTCCGGCATAAAGCTCTTTACCATGGAGGACGAAAGCTGGAAGCTCAAAGCTGAAAGGAAGACAAGATAGAAAGTCCAAGATCTAAGTGTTTGCTTTGAGCCCTGGCCCAGACCGGGATTTATCTGCTTGTAGCCTATAGTTAGCATGAGCGCCAGGGCGGGCTTTCAGCTTTGAGCTTTCAGCCTTGAGCTTTGAGCTTTGAGCTTTCAGCTATGAGCTATGAGCTTGCCCAGCTTAGGAGTCGTTTTGAAAAGTCACCCTGGTGCATCCATGAGTTCTCCCCGTAAACTTCTCAGGGCCAAGGGAATCCGGCCCAGGAGGTCCATGGGACAAAATTTCCTGGCAGATCTTAATGTGGCGGAATTGATTGTCAGGCGGGCTCAGTTCGCCCAGGACGACGTGGTCCTCGAAATAGGCGCCGGCCTCGGTGCCCTTACCCTGCCCCTGGCCGCACAAGTGAGGCATGTCTTTGCGGTGGAGCCAGATAGCAAAATCGCCACGCTGCTTGGCAACGAGATCCAGGCCGCGGGCATCCTCAACGTAACAACCATTGAAAAGGACATCCTTCAGTTGGACATAAAAGCCCTTGCAAGGGAATCAGACGCATCGTTAAAGGTAATCGGCAATCTCCCGTACCATATCTCTTCTCAGGTACTCATACGCCTGATCCGTTTTCGCGAGGTCATCGGCGCTGCTTTTCTCATGTTCCAAAAAGAGGTTGCCGAGCGTCTCACGGCCAAGCCTGGAAATAAGAGTTACGGCAGGTTATCAGTATTGATTCAGTATTGTGCCGAGATCTATCCCCTGGTCTCAGTGGCCGGCTCAGCCTTCTTTCCAAAGCCAAAGGTAGATTCTCAAATGGTTGGTATCGAGTTCCGCCACCCTGTTACTTTCCGGGCAACCGATGAGAGCCTTCTTTTTCGGATAGTTAAGGCAGCCTTTGGAAAGCGACGCAAGACCTTGAAAAATGCACTGTTGGGCGGCAATCTGGAGTTTGCAGATGAGAGGATATCAGCGGCACTGGACTTGGCCGGAATCGATTCGCGAAGGAGGGCGGAAACATTGAGTGTCAAGGAGTTTGTTGCTCTAAGTAATTCCTTTCAAGGGAGTGAACCTTCCTCGAGCAATTCTTCTTGAAGCCTTATCAAGTCACACTCCGGCAATACCACTCATAGATCTTCCTTATTCCTTGTTCTAAGGATGTCTTGGGCTTCCACCCTAAACCCATGAGTTTGCCAACATCAAGCAGCTTGCGGGGTGTGCCGTCCGGTTTTTCAGTATCATATTCAATATTGCCGGTAAAACCGACTATATCCTTTACCAACAATGCCAGTTCTGCAATCTTAATGTCTTTACCAGAACCAACGTTGATGATGTCCGGTTCATCATAATGATTCATGAGAAAGACACATGCATCCGCTAAATCATCTACATAAAGAAATTCACGTTTCGCCGATCCAGTACCCCAGAGAACGACAGATGGTGGATTACCGATTGCTGACTGCTGATTTGTCACCAGGCCACCAACGGCAGTGCGGACATCTTCGGGAATGGGGCCATAGTGGTTCTCGTCCTTTTTAATGCTTTCCCAGTCGCCCTGAGCAGCAAGTTTTGCCAGGTGGAATTTTCGGATGAGAGCAGGAAGGACATGGGATGTCTCAAGATCAAAATTATCATTCGGTCCGTACAAATTAGTGGGCATGACCGAAATATAGTTCTTACCGTACTGCCGATTGTATGACTGGCACGTCTTGATACCTGCAATCTTTGCAACAGCATACGGTTCGTTGGTAGGCTCAAGCGGGCCGGAGAGAAGGTATTCTTCCTTCATGGGCTGCCTGCAGTGTCTTGGATAGATACATGACGACCCTAAGAAGAGGAGCTTTTTTACTCCAGTGCGATACGCCGAGTGAATAACATTCATCTCCACCATTATGTTGCTATAAATGAACTCAGCCGGAAAAATGTTGTTAGCCCATATACCCCCTACCTTTGC
>DAOUTV010000141.1 GCA_030668505.1 Desulfobacterales bacterium
AACTGCTCGGGCCCTATGAATCTGATCCTGGAAAGGGCACGATATCCGTGACATCCCCATTGGGCCAATCCTTGATAGGCAAAGAAGAAGGTGATGAGGTAAAGACCAGGACACCGGGAGGGATCAAGGAGTATGAAATTCTTGAGATTCGTTAGATAGTGATGTCAGAGAAAATATTCATACACGGTCTTGAAAGCAGTAACCAGGGCACAAAGTCCATCTTCTTCCGGGAAAAATTCCCCGACATGATTATCCCCACCTTTAAAGGGGATCTGCAACAACGGATGAAGAAACTCAGGGAAATCCTTTCCGGCAAGTCAGACATAAGACTTGTGGGTTCTAGTTTTGGAGGATTGATGGCATCCCTTTTTGCCATGGAGCATGAACCCAGGGTGGCAAAAATAATCCTCCTTGCCCCGGCGATTAATCTAATAGAATTTGCGCCGAACAGAAAACAGATTTCCATCCCTGTCCGGATCTACCACGGTAAGGATGACCGGGTGATCCCCCTGGCAGAGGTGGAACCCGTTGCAAAGGAAACCTTCCTGAACCTCTCATTCCATATTGTCGACGATGACCACTACCTCCATAAAACCTTCAAGACCATTGACTGGGACAGCCTGCTTGCCTGAGTGGTTTGGACAGCCCTCCAGAAGGCTGTCCAAACCACCTTCCCTTCCAACCGCAATGGCATAGTCAAGAAAAATCAGTTTCCAGAATCTCTTCAGAATCAACGATTCAAATCTTTTTAACGCCCCAATCCGCCTTTGATCGCCTCCACAGCAGCATCGATACTCAACGTCCCTGTATTTATCACAAGATCGTAATTGACAGGATCTGTGATATCTGCATGAAAGTACTTTCTCACAAAGGCCCTGCGGTCCGATTCTGCTCTGAGAACCCGGCGTCTGGCCTCTTCAGATGGAACGTCGTACTCATGGGCCACATTTTGAACTCTGATTTCGAGAGGGGCCACAATCCGAACTCTAAACCTCACTTCCCGAGGAAGAATGAAATTTGCCCCTCTGCCGACTATCACAGCGCGGCCGTGTTTTCCTATTGTACCAATAACCTTCATGAGATGTTTTAAGTACTGGTCTGGCCAAAGGTGTCTCCGATTAACAAGAGTGGAAATCCAGTCATCCAGAACTGAGAGCCCCTTTTCATCCAGGGTTTCCAGGATTCTGGCGCTTGTATCGGCACTTTCAGCTATCTCCTGTATGATCTCACCGTGGAAAAGGTCCAGCCCTAATTGCTCGGCGACCTTTTTTGCCACTATCCTCCCCCCGCTTCCAGGTTCTCTGGAGACTGTAATAACAGGGATGCCTTCTTCCTTTCCAGTCTTCTGCGCACGCATAATCTCCCATCTTTTTACTTGTTCATCAATGATCTTCTCATGGCTTTTACGCATCATAATTTCCCCCTTTCCAGTTCATATTTTAGAAACAACGTAGAACTGATACACGCTAAAATTATACCAATAATATTAGCAAATGGGTAGATCTTTTGAACACAGAAAAAGTTACCAGCGGTAAAGCGAATCAGTTGCGCGAGAACTCTGGGTCGGCTTCATTCCCCTTGTTAATCAGCGACCACCAGTAGAACTGGTGGTATGAGGAAGGCCCCTAAAAGGGGCCACTGAAATAGTCAGCGATAGTGAATTTAAAATACGAATACCCGCCTGCCATTGCCCTTTATGCGTAACGTTGAATGTTTATTCCTTTTTCACACCCTAATGCATCTGAAACACCTTGAACAAAGAGGTATGGGCGGGCAGGTCGAAATCCGAAATTCGAAACAATACCAAATGACCAAAATCCCAATGACCAAAACCATTGTCTTCACATCGCCTATGTATAACTGGCTTCTTCGTACCCGTTTTGAACATTGAAAAATTTGAATTTCGAATTTGTTTCGTATTTCGTGCTTCGGATTTCGGATTTAGTATAACTCAAAAAGCGCCTGAAACGGTAAAACCTTTTCATTTCTCACCGGTATAACCGGTGGATTAATTACGATTTAGCCGAAAACTTACGCTTGAATATCTTCTATAAAATAAATGGTGTTATTTTTCAACACTACTTCCCGGATTAAGTGAAAATTAATGCTCAGTGCGTTTTTCATTGACTGACAACTACCCCTACCCTATCTTTGAGTCATATTACAGTATTGAGTGTTAGATTTTCTGAATTTTCCTTCCGCTGATAATATAATAGGAGCAGAAGCCATGCTGCAAGACGCACTCTTGACCGATGAAGAAAAAGCGCTGAAAGACGAGGTCAGAGATTTTGTAAAAAATGATGTATCCTCTGACTTGCTTAAAAAGATGGACCGGGATGAAATAACCTACCCCAGGGAATTTGTAAAGGCGCTGGGGGATCGCAACTTTTTAGGCTTAAGATTCTCCAAAGAATACGGCGGTCGGGGTTTGACCTGGACGGCTGAGATAGCGGCCCTTGAAGAGATCGGGGTCCTGGGTATGGCACTGAGCTGTGCGTTTGCAATGCCTTCCATCGTAGGGGAGGCCCTGCATACATTCGGATCGGAAGAGCAAAAAGAAAAATTTCTACAGCCCATGCTGAAAGGCGAACTTGTCTCTGCCGAGGCACTGACCGAGCCAAGGGGCGGATCTGACTTTTTTGGCGCCACAACAATGGCAAAACGTGAGGGTGATTATTTTACAGTAAAAGGTCAAAAGCGTTTTGTTGTAGCGGCAAGCGGCGCTGATTTCTTTGTAGTGTATTGCAAAACTGATCCGGAAGGAAGACCTCACGAACGCATAAGCCTCATACTTATAGAAGCGAACCGGGAGGGAGTTGAAGCCAAACATCTCTACAACCTTTTGGGGACAAGAGGAGGCGGTACAGGGCGTCTCCTTTTCAAAGACGTGAAGGTCCCTGTCTCTAACCTCATCGGCGAACTCAACCAGGGTGCCCTGATCTTCAATTACATGATGGTTCCGGAGCGTTTGACCTCGGCCGGTGGGTCATTGGGGCTGGCAAGGGCCGCTCTCGAGGTAGCCACACGCTACAGTAACCGGAGGTATGCCTTTGGTCGGAAAATCCGTGAATATCAGGCCATAAGTTTCAAGGTGGCAGACGCCATAACCCAACTGGATGCGGCCAGGGCCATTACGCATGCTGCTGGAAAGGTAGCCGACACACACCTTCCCTCGGTACGGCGCATGGTGAGTGAGGCTAAAAAGTTCTCCACTGATATGTGCTGGGATGTTTGTAACCTTGCCATGCGTATCGTTGGAGGCATCGGATATACCAATGTATTTCCAATTGAAAAAATGGTGCGTGACGCAAGACTTGCACAAATATGGACCGGCACCAATGAGATTATGAGCCTCCTTATCCAGCATGAGTACTACAAGGAGTTACTAAACGACCCTAATCCTCCGAGAATAAGCGAAGAAGACGCTGAAGAGGCCCACCTGGAGGATGAAAAGGTTTATGAAGATGATGAGATGTGGACTAAAGGCTGGTAAGGAAACATTCAGTTCTCCTTATCCTTATCTTCGTCCTTTTCGGGCAAGTGAATCTTGAAAAAGTCGATCCCTTCCTCTTTTAAAGTCTTCTCCTCCTCAGAGGTAGCTGACCCCCTTATGTTCTTTTTTTCGCTGACCCCATAGTGCATTTTCAGGGCCTCTGCAGAGAATTTTGGGCCTACGTCTTCGAAGTTAGCCTGGATATAACCTACTACCTCCTTTGCAAGTCTCTGGTAATCGATGGGCCCTGACGGCGCCTGGTCAACAGAATGTGATTTTTTCAATGCAACCGGAGACATGACTTTTCTGACGCGAGTATCATTACAATACGGGCAGCTAACCAGTTCCTCTCTATTCTGCTTTTCAAATGATTCGAGACTGTCGAACCAGCCTTCAAATATATGTCCATTGGAACATTCCAGATCAAAAACGATCATTTGTGAATTTTTCCCTCCGTCAAGTTTTGAAAGACTCCATGATGAGAGACACGTCACCTTTCAGCGTAAAGGACAGCCAGGATCTGTGTCTTCTTACCGCCGTGGCATTTTACGAGGTGAGGAACCGTAGAATCATAGTACACAGAATCTCCTGGTTCAAGAATATAGGTCTCTTCCCCATAAAGAACCTCCATATTTCCCTCCAACACATAAATGAACTCCTGCCCGTCATGGGCCGTTCTTTCTTCCTCCGTATCCGTAGGTTCAAGGGTCACCATGAAGGGTTCCATGTGTCTGTCTGTTTTATGGGGGGCCAGTGACTCAAATTCATAGCCGTAATGCTTTTGCTTTTTGGAATCATATCGTGATATCACCTTTCGGTCGCCCCGACGCACAATGGTATAGGGCCTGTTCTCCTCACCGGAGATAAAGTAACCCATTTTCATCTCTAGGGCCTTGGCCAGCTTTATCACCACCCCAAGGGGAGGCGCAACATCCCCCTTCTCGATTTCCTCCAAAAGGGAAATATCAATATCGGTCCTTTGTGATATGTCTTTAAGGGTGAGGCCCCGCTTTTCCCTCACCGCCTTGACTCGCTCACCCACATTGACTTGGATATCCGTATCAGGCGATGAAGGGCCAATTCTGTCCAGAAAATCCTTCTCTTCATCCTTCCTGGAAAATTGGTCGCTGATGTCACCAAGAAAATCTTCATACGCATCGGTTACTTCGTTCTGATCTTTCTTTTCTTCCATAATAAGCTTCCTGTGTCGTAATGAATTAGTTGTTTAATGCCTGAACGAAAACTGCCAGGCTTCCTCATAAGTCCCCCTTTCTTAAAGGGGGACTTAGGGGAATTTCATAAGCTAAACCCACAATTCTTCAAGTAGATGTTTGATTGCAGTAATGTCTATCATTGACACTCCAGTCTTCACAATTTAATATAAAATTTATTTTGCCTGAAAGTTAATCAATATAGTTTGAAAAGTCAATAACGACCCTCAAACCTCGGCAATTTTGAATAAAAAAAGAGAAAGGATGAATAGGTATGCAAGAAAGACAATATGTTGTAGACGATCTTACCCTGCAGGAGTCGTGGCGAATATTCCAAATTATGGCGGAATTTGTGGAGGGTTTTGATGTAATGCCACAGGTATTTCCAGCAGTGACCATATTTGGTTCATCGCAGATCAAACCCCAAACCACCGTTTACAAAACCACTGTTGAGGTGTCTCGTTTGCTTGTTGAAAACGGCTTCAACGTCATTTCAGGCGGCGGCCCGGGTGTCATGGAAGCAGCCAACAAGGGGGCGACCCAGGCCGGGGGGAAATCCGTAGGACTACACATCAACCTTCCCAGCGAACAGCAGGCAAACGAATATGCCAATGTTCGGCTCAAATTTAACTATTTCTTTATCCGGAAGGTTATGTTCATTAAATACGCAGTGGCTTATATTATAATGCCCGGGGGTTTTGGAACACTTGACGAGCTCTTCGAGGCCCTGACCCTGATTCAGACCAAAAGAATAAGACCTTTTCCAGTCATCCTCATGGATTCAGAGTTTTGGAATGGGCTCCTTGGTTGGATTAGAGACACCCTGGTCAAGAAAAAAACCTTGTCTAAATCGGACCTGGAGGTATTTAATGTCGTAGACACGGCCGAGGAGGCCGTGGGAATCATAAAAAGACGAGTGATTGTCTGAGTTGAACAGGGAAGAAAAATATATACTGCGTTCCTGGGCCAGTGATTTTGGCATAA
>DAOUTV010000228.1 GCA_030668505.1 Desulfobacterales bacterium
GGCAAGAAGTGCTATAGTGTTTACCATGGGTATGACAAACCATGCGAGTCATGCTTGGTGAGGGAGTGTTTTGAAGATGGGATGGTTCACGAGCATGAAAGAGAAGTTGTCAGGGCCGATGGGAATCGACTTATCTTCTGGCGCACGGCCACCGTGGCTGGATGGCATAGTGACGGCAGAGCAAAGTTGGTAGTAGAAATTGCCCGTGATATTACCGAGCGTAAGCACACCGAGGAGAAACTGCGAGTGACTGTTCGCCAGTTGCAACTTGCTTATGACCAGGCCATTATCTATGGAGAGCAGCTCAATAAACAAATCGGAATAAGCAAACGGGCCGGGAAGGCACTCCAGGCGAGAAAGGAAGAATTGAAGGCGCAGGCTCGTAACCTTGAAGAAATGAACACCGCCCTGAAGGTTCTGCTAAAACATAGGGAGGAAGATAAAGCCGAACTTGAAGAAAAGGTTCTGGCAAACGTGAAGGAACTGGTCTTACCATTTGTTGAAGCCTTAAAAAACACTCGATTGGGTGGTGAACAAGTGGCGTATACAAGTATCATCGAATCACACTTAAACGACATTATTTCCCCATTCCTACGAAAGTTGTCCGCAAAACATCGGGGCTTGACACCCAAAGAAATCCAAATAGCTGATCTCATAAAGGAAGGCAAAACAACCAAGGAAATCGCAGGATTGTTGAATTCGTCCGTCAGGGCGGTTGAGTTTCACAGAGAGAACATCAGAGCGAAACTTGGTTTGAAGAACAAAAAAGCAAACCTCAGATCCTACCTGTTATCCCTTCAGTAATACCTATATTTGGTACGTAGTTTCCTGGTAATAATCATGGGTAAACCCCCGGCTCTGAGGCTGTGTCATAATTCACGGCTCCTCAGAACTTGATTGCGAAGCTGTTTGGGCAACAGCCTGTTATCGGATGACCCGGGATGATTTCACCAAGAATCTTTGTTCCACAAAGCCTGCCAAGCCCTTTATATCGTCCAGCTCGAAGCGAGGCACACCCAGCTCAAGGCCGGCATCAGTCACAAGCGCTACAAGGTGCTCGTCACCCTTGCACAGCGGTGTCTCGTGTACCTGGCTCCGGAAGACTTCTATCTTAGGCTTGTCTTCTTGCTTGTATCCCTCTGCTAAGACAATATCCACGTCCTGGAAATATTTTGTCGCAAGACTGTTAAGGGTCTCTTCAGTCTCAACATCCTTGACAAGGGCCACCTTCTTAGGCGATGATATAGCCACTGTGTGGGCGCCTGCCTGTTTATGACGCCAGCTATCCTTGCCTTCATGATCAATCTCAAAGTCGTGCACATGCTTGATCGTACCAATGCGGTATCCCCTTGCCTTTAGTTCCGGGACGAGCCTTTCCAAAAGGGTCGTTTTCCCGGCGTTTGACTTGCCTACAATCGAAACAATCGGCGGCATAGTATCATACTCCCGTTATCCAGCATCTAGTATGCAGTCATGGATAAAAGCAACGCTATTGATATTATTTCCCCTTGTCAAGGAGCAATATGCCAGAATTACTGATTACACAGTTACACACTTGACACTATATTGAGTCAACTATATATATAAAGCTTATCATATTGATGGTCAATGTCTTCGGCATGTCCTTTGGTTGCGGTTTGTGTCAGGTAGCGGTTAGGTGCGCACCCAAGGGGCATTTTATTGCCGTAGATTTTCTTATTAAGGAAGGGGTAACATGAGAAGGTTCTTGGTTGCACTATTGGGTGGGATTCTGACGATTGCCGGGACACCTACGGTTACCCGTGGAGCGGACAAAGTCATCAGCATGTCCACAACAACGAGCACGCAGGCTTCAGGTCTTTTGGATTTGCTCCTCCCTGAATTCACGAAAGATACTGGAATACAGGTCAAAGTCTTTGCCAAGGGGACGGGCGCTGCCATCAGGGATGGCATGGACGGAAACGTGGATCTGATATTCGTTCATGCTAAGGCAAGAGAGGAAATGTTTATATCAGAGGGATACGGCACAAAGCGGTATGCGGTTATGCACAATGATTTTGTGATTCTTGGCCCTCCCAATGATCCTGCCGGCATAAAAGGCATGAAGGGTGCTGCAGCAGCGCTAAAAAAGATTGCCAACGCCAAAGCTAAGTTCATATCCCGTGGTGACGACAGCGGCACCCACACTAAAGAGCACGCCCTTTGGGTGGCTACGGGGCTTCCATTGGTTTCCAAAACCACTAACATCGTAATAAAAGGCAAGACAAGAGAACTTGCCTTCAGTCACCCCAAGGGGCTGGGCGAGTGGTACATTTCTATAGGGCAAGGCATGGGCAAGACAATAACCTTTGCGGATGAAAAGCGAGCTTATACGCTTTCGGATCGTGGCACGTACATCAAGTACAAAGTCGGTCGCAAAGAAGGCATCGACCTGGAAGTCGTTTGCGAAGACGATGAAGTATTAAATAACCCTTACGGTGTGATTCCGGTCGATCCTGCAAAATATCCCCACGTGAAATTCGACCTGGCGGACCGATTTGCCAAGTGGATTGTATCGCCAAGGGGCCAGGCTCTGATCGCCAACTATAAGCTTCTTGGACAGCAGCTCTTTTGTCCTGACGCGATTTCAGATGCAAAATAGTATCGCAAAAATACAACTTAGGGCATTGGAAACCGCTACCCAATGTCATTAACTTAATAGTTCAATCTCCCCCCTTTGCCAAAGGGGGGTCGGGGGGGATTTTATCCAACTTCTCGAAATCCCCCTAAATCCCCCTTTCTTAAAGGGGGACTTTCAATAGCCATATCCCTTATGTTAATGACATTGAACCGCTACCTGGTATGCCGTTAGCCGTGGGGAATATGGTCCGGAGCCCTTAGGAGCAACTCAGATGGACCTCCTTCTTGACAGTTTCATTTCGGCCATCCTGCTCCTGAAGTCGTTAGACGCGGAGCTCTATGCCATTGTCCTTGTATCTTTGAAGGTCGCTTCTTCATCAACCTTGATCGCCAGCTTCCTCGGGATTCCGGCGGGCTTTGCAATAGCCTTTAAGGAGTTTCCCGGCAAGAGAACGGTTATCACCATTCTCAATACCCTCTTGGCCCTTCCCACGGTCGTTGTTGGTCTGTTTGTCTATGCATTTATTTCAAGAAGAGGGATCTTCGGCCCCCTGGACCTTCTTTACACGCAAAAGGCGATTATCATCGGCCAGGTCATCCTCATTATACCAATTGTGACCACCTTTACTATTGCAGCGATCAGCCACATTGATGATCGCTACAGAAAAACTGCTATGACTTTAGGGGCTACCACATTTCAAACGGCAATTGTGATCTTTCGGGAGGGAAGGTTCGGCATTATGGCTGCAGTGATTGCATCCTTTGGGCGCGTTATTGCAGAAGTGGGGATCAGCATGATGTTGGGGGGCAATGCCAAAGGATTCACCCGAACCATGACGACTGCTATGGCTCTGGAGTACGACAAGGGAGAATTTATTTTGGCCGTTGCCTTAGGGGTGATCCTTCTGATGATAAGCTTCACAGTAAATCTGTTTTTCAATTATTTGCAGGGGAGAGCCAGAGTCTAATGCTTTTCGGGATCAAGAATCTCACCAAGGTCTATGGAGGCCGCAAAGTTATCGACATCCCTGAGTTGAGCCTCGAAAAGGGGAAGGTATATGGCCTGCTCGGGCCTAACGGGTCGGGCAAGACAACCCTGCTTGAAATTCTGAGTTTCTTATTGCCGCCTACTACAGGCAAGATCGTTTATGACTCAAGAAAAGTGGATTTTTCCGAAAGCCTTCTTCAAGGACTAAGAACTGAAGTGATCATGGTCGAGCAACAACCTATCCTTTTTACCACGAGTGTATACAAGAATGTGGAGTTCGGGCTGAAAGTGCGCAAGAAGCCAAAGGAGTACAGAAAAAAAATTGTCAGTGAAGTACTCGATCTCGTGGGAATGCGTGGTTTTGCCGAGGCGAGAGCTCACAAGCTTTCAAGCGGAGAGACCCAGAGAGTAGCTATCGCCCGAGCCCTTGCTTGCTCTCCCAAGGTTATCATGTTCGATGAGCCGACTTCCAATGTGGACGTTGAAAATCAGATCGCCATTGAGGGCATACTGAGGGATATCAACGTCCGGAAAGGGATTTCGGTCATCCTTGCCACCCACAACAGGATACAGGCGACCAAACTCTCTGATCGTATTGTCTTCCTCTTTAACGGAAAGCCTGCCTCTTCCATTTATGAGAATATCTTTAGCGGATCCGTCAGAACGGAAGGCGA
>DAOUTV010000135.1 GCA_030668505.1 Desulfobacterales bacterium
GATTAAGGGAAAGGCGGCGAGATTTCCCCGGAAAATTATACGTAAATGAAACAAAAACGTGTCCATATAGTCACCATGGGCTGCCAGATGAACGTCTATGATTCCGAACAGATGTTGAGACTCCTGGTCCCATTGAACTACAGGTCCACTTTGCGTATGGATAAGGCCGATCTTATCCTGTTAAACACATGTTCGATCCGTGAAAAGGCCGAGCACAAGGTTTATAGCTTTTTGGGTCGTGTTGCCCGTATGAAACGGCTGAGGCCGGATATTATTATAGGAGTAGGTGGATGTGTAGCCCAACAGGAGGGCTATCGTCTTGCTGAACGTGCACCGCACATAGATATGGTTTTTGGAACCTTTGCCCTTGGACGGCTTCCTTCCCTCATAGAACAGGTCAAACGACAAAAAAGGCAGATTGTGGATACGAATGCAAGAGCGGCATCGGAACCTCTGTGTGTTAAGGGTCCAGTCCTCAAGGCCGAGCGCGCTACGGCCTTTGTGACCATAATGCAGGGTTGCGATAACTTTTGCACATATTGTGTGGTACCCTATGTGAGAGGACGTGAAGTTAGCCGGAAACCCGAGGAAGTACTTGAGGAAATAAGGCTATTGGTCGAAAATGGTATCCGTGAGGTCACACTCATAGGCCAAAACGTGAACGCTTATGGACAAAAAAACGGCCAAGGATGTGATTTTCCGGAACTCCTTGGGCGGGTTAATGAAATCAAAGGTTTGAACCGCATACGTTTTACGACCTCGCATCCCAAAGACCTGTCGGAGCGCTTGATTGAGGCATTTTACAGGTTGGACAAACTTGCACCTCATATCCACCTGCCGGTTCAGTCAGGTTCAGATCGGGTGCTAAGGCGAATGAATAGAGGATACTCAAGGGACGTGTATCTCAGGAAGGTTGAAAATTTACGCGATGTACGGCCCGGTATTGCAATAACGTCTGACATGATTGTCGGTTTTCCCGGCGAAGAGCGAGTTGACTTTGAGGCCACCGTAGATCTTGTCCGGCAAGTAGGATTTGACAGCCTTTTCCTGTTCAAGTATTCTGATCGTCCAAATGTTCCTGCCGCTAAGTTTTCCGACAAAGTTCCGGAGGCCGTTAAGGGTGAGCGCTTCAGCACCCTGTTGGAAGTGCAAAGTGAGTTCACACGGAAAAAGAATAGAGCCCTGGTGGGGACGACCCAGGAAGTTTTGGTGGAAGGTCCCAGTAAGAAATTGCCTAATCAGTTGACAGGGCGTACATACTGCAATAAAGTTATAAACTTCGCAGATGACATGGCACGTATAGGCCAGATCTTGCCAGTTAGAGTTGTGGAAGCGTTTTCACATTCCTTGCTCGGGCATCCTGTTGACAAGGGCTATGTAGAATACTCTGGCGAAAATGGAGGCATCTCCTATGCTGCATGAAATGAAGGTTTCTGGTTTAACCATTGATCCTGGTTCAAACACCCCTATAGTCATCTTGAAATCCGTTCAGGGAGATCACGCGGTTCCCATTTGGATCGGTATTCTGGAGGCGACGGCCATTGCCACGGAGCTTGAGAATGTTAGCTTCGCTCGCCCCATGACGCATGATCTGTTCAAGAATTTCATGGATAAGTTAAAGATAAAGGTCTCTAAGGTGGAGGTATGCGACCTGAAGGATAACACATTCTTTGCCCAGATCTATTTCTCTTTTGGTGGGCAGTCATACAATATGGATTCACGCCCCAGTGACGCCATTGCCTTGGCCCTCAGAGCCGGTTGTCCCATATTTGTTGATGACATTGTACTCGAGAAATCAAAGAGCCTGGATGGAGAGCCTGAAGCTTGGGACAAGAGTGAGGAAGGTTTAAAATGGAAGGAATACTTGGAAAAGCTTTCTCCCGAGGATTTTGGCAAATACAAGATGTAAACGGCCGTGATTGATTTACACACCCATTCCATTTTCAGCGATGGCGTTCTAATTCCATCTGAACTGGTCCGCCGGGCCGAGGTGCTCGGTATCAAGGCCATTGGTATCACAGATCATGCTGATGCCTCCAACCTGGATTTTATCATCCCCCGCATTGTGGCTGTAACGGAAGCATTGAATGAAGTCAAGCATATCAAGGCCGTGCCCGGCATCGAGTTGACGCACATCCCAACTTCTCTCATCGGGCCTTTAGCCGAACAGGCCCGGTTTCTTGGAGCCAAGATTGTGGTGGTACACGGGGAAACCATTGCTGAGCCAGTGATGCTGGGTACGAATCGTGCGGCCCTTGGTGCAGACATAGACATCCTGGCCCACCCTGGTCTGATCTCGGATGAAGAGACTGTAATGGCGGCCGAAAACGGGATTTTTCTGGAAATCACAGCTCGAAAAGGTCACAGCTTAACGAATGGGCATGTGGCGAAAATGGCTAAGAAACACGGCGCAAAATTGGTCTTGAATACCGATGCCCACGAACCCTCTGATCTCATCACCGAAAAACAGGCAATACAGATTGTTTTGGGCGCGGGCTTGAGCGAGGACGATTTTGTACAGATGCAGAAAAACGCCGAGTCCCTCCTTTAATACCACTCATTATATTTCCGCTATGCCCTCTGCTCCATGCTTTTTGGCTTTATAGAACCGGTCCTTTTCGCTGTATATGCATCCGCAGTATTGCTGGCGGTACATATTCAGACTCTTTGAAATTTCAATCCCTTCCTTCCAGCCCTCACGGAAGTCCCGGTACAAAAACGGTACACCATAGGATTTTCCGAGGCTTTCCCCAATTGAGCGCACAGTGTCGTGCTCCTGGAACTTGCTCTGCAGCAGGGTGGAGGTGAAATAATCGAACTTGCCGTGTCTAGCAATAACTGCCGTGGTTTTCAACCGGTCGTGGTAGCAATATGAGCAACGTTCTTTCTCACGAAACACCACATTTTGAAGGAATCCTTCCATGTCGTAGCCATTCTGATAGATGACCTCAAGGTGCTCGAGCTCGGCATAGACCCTAAGGGCTTTTTCACGCCTCTGGCACTCCTGAAAAGGGTGGATATTGCGGTTGTAAAAAAAGCCCATAACCTCAAAGCCTTCTGATCGAAGGATTTTCAAAGGATATATGGCGCAGGGCGCACAGCATATGTGCAGCAGAATCTTCATTTAGTTTCCGCTCAATTGTTCTCACTATTACGTCAGATATTGACATAATACTATAATTTATAATAGTTTTTACAACAGAAAATTTAAGTCCGGCATTGCACCCCGACAGATCACGAATCCATAATAGCAGAGAGAAGCAGAAATGAACTGTAAAAACTGTGGAGCTCCTATGGTCTTAGCACGGGACCGAGACTACTTCTTCTGTGAGTTTTGTAGATCCTTTCATCTCCCTAAAGCATCATCAGATAGGATACATGTGCTCGATGAGTCGGCAGGTGATGTAAAGTGTTCTGTCTGTCGGAGCCCGTTATACCAGGCCTCAATTGGAGGGCATCGAGGGTTACACTGTCAGAAGTGCGGAGGTGTTCTCCATAAGCGCCAAGTTATTTTTGCACCGGATGGACTGTGGAAGGTTTACTGAAAAAAATGAACATCGAACATCGAACGTCCAACATCGAATGTTGAATGAGAAAAAGGGAGACCCAGAAATGGTTAAAACTCATTCAGCGTGTACCATTAAATAAAAAACCTGAACTACTAAATGATATCATAGAGGAAACAGAAGAATTAATTAAGATTTTCGTTACGAGTATCAAAACGGCTGAAAAGAAACAGAAATAGCCGTTGAATGTTCGGTATTGGATATTCGTTTTTCATTCGACGTTGGACGTTCGATGTTCGATGTTCGACGTTCATCTTTCAAACAATTCCGTACGGCATAAATGTAATCTGTGAACGTTTACTAAACAACTTAGCGGGGGGGTATAAGGAGAGCTTCATTGGTATTTCTGAGGCTCATTTGGGAAGCAGGGGAAGTGATTGTTGCGAACCATGGAACGTATTCCGGAACCGGAGTTAATGAATGGTGCTGAGCAGGCCTTGGCCTATGCGGCGGCGGATTTTGAGGAACCGCACAATAGATTCGTCGAATTGTTTAGAAACAAGTTCCCAGAAGAAAAAATTGACGGCTATGTTCTGGACTTGGGCTGTGGCCCGGCTGATGTCACAATCCGATTTGCACGGGCTTGTCCGAACTGCTTGATCCATGGAATTGATGGTGCAGAGAACATGCTCAAATATGGCCGTGATGCGATTGCCGACCAAGGGCTGGAATCTCGCATAAACTTGTATTGTGGACACCTTCCTGAAATTAAACCTGTACAACCATCCTATGATGTCATCATCTCAAACAGTCTATTGCATCATTTACATGATCCAATGGTGCTATGGGACAGCATTAGAACTTATGCTGCTCCAAAAGCGATTATATTTGTCATGGACTTGTTCCGGCCGGCAACTCAGCTTGAGGCAAAAAGGGTAGTAGAGCAATATGCAACGGACGAACCTGCCTTGCTAAAAGACGATTTTTTCCACTCCTTATGCGCTAGTTATCGTATAGAAGAAGTTGAAAAACAATTAGAACAGGCAAATCTCAGAAAATTATCGACCGAGATTGTGTCCGACCGTCATTGGATTGTTTATGGTAAACTTTGATAGAACGGTTTCCGGCAATATTGTTGATGTCCTAAACTCGGACATATATCCTGGGATTATTAAAATTTCCGAGGGGAAAATAGTTGATATCATACGGGAACACGGAAAGCATGAGACCTATATTATTCCTGGCTTAGTCGATGCACATGTCCATATTGAGAGCTCGATGTTATCTCCTTCGGAGTTTGCAAGAATAGCAGTGATTCATGGAACAGTGGCCACGGTTTCAGACCCTCACGAGATCGCCAATGTTCTGGGAGTTGAAGGCGTAAACTATATGATAGATAACAGCAAAAAAGTGCCGTTCAAATTTTACTTCGGGGCCCCCTCTTGTGTGCCGGCAACAAGATTTGAGACTGCGGGCGCGGAGCTGGGCACAAAAGAGATAGACGAGCTGTTAAGAAGGGATGAGATAAAGTTCTTGAGTGAAGTGATGAACTATCCGGGCGTGGTCTATCGAGAGCGGGAAATAATGTCCAAAATTACTTTGGCGAAAAAGTACAAAAAGCCGATAGACGGGCATGCTCCCGGAGTCAAGGACGAGATGCTGGAAAACTACGTTGGGGCGGGCATAGAGACCGACCACGAGACTGTGGACAGGCAGGAAGCATTGCAAAAACTCAAGTTGGGAATGAAAATTCAGATTCGGGAAGGCTCAGCAGCCAAGAACTTTGACGCCTTGAGTTTTGTCATTAATGAATATGAGAATATGTGTATGCTGTGCAGCGATGACAAGCATCCACATGATCTGGTTGAGGGTCACATAAATGAACTCGTAAAAAGGGCGTTAAGGTCGGGTTCTGACATAATGAAGATTTTGAGGTGTGCGTCTGTAAATCCGGTACAGCACTATGGTTTGGAAGTCGGACTCCTTCAGAAAGGCGACTCTGCCGATTTCGTGGTTATAGATAATTTTGAGGACTTCAATGTTTTGAAGACTTTTATCAACGGAAGGAAAGTCTCAGAAAACGGAAAGACACTGATTCCTCGATTTTCGGTGGAAATCGTAAATAGGTTTCACGCTCGGAAGAAAGAAATGTCGGAGTTTTGCATCAAAAAGACCGGCCCCATTATAAATATCATAGAGGCAATAGATGGTCAGGTAGTCACACACAGGGTTCAAGATCATCCAAAAGTTGCAGATGGTTTTGCTGTGTCTGATACC
>DAOUTV010000280.1 GCA_030668505.1 Desulfobacterales bacterium
TCCATGCTGGTCGCTTTTTCCGGGGGGGTGGACAGTTCACTCCTATTGGTCATGGCCCATGAAATTTTAGGGGATGACGTGGTGGCAGCAACAGCGATTTCAGACATATTTCCTGCCCAAGAAAAGGAGGTGGCCTCAAAGTTTACCCGGGATAGGGGCATTGAGCACATCGTGTTCGGCTCTGAAGAAATGCACCTTCCGGCCTTTGTGTCCAACGGGCCGGACAGATGCTATCATTGCAAGAAATCACTTTTTCAGAAGCTTATCGAAATAGCAGAAGAAAGAAGCATAGAATTTGTGGCCCATGGAGCCAATGTGGATGACCTTAAAGACTACCGCCCCGGGCTTAAGGCCGCCGCCGAAATGGGAATCATGGCTCCCTTGTTGGATGCTGGTTTGAGAAAAAAGGACATTCGCTTCCTGGCCAAGGAGAAAGGATTTTCTCAATGGGATAAGCCGGCCATGGCCTGCCTTGCCACAAGAATTCCCTATGGAAGTCCTATTACCTCAGAAAAGTTAAAGATGATTGAGGAAGCTGAAAAGTTTCTTTTTGAGAAGGGCATTAGGCAATGCAGGGTAAGGCACCACGATTCTGTGGCAAGGATAGAAGTGGAAAGTTCGGGGTTAAGCATGATCATGCATAATGATGTAAGAGAAGCCATTGTGCTCAAGTTCAGAGAGATTGGTTTCTTGCATATTTCTGTAGACCTGGAGGGTCTTGTGTCAGGGAGCATGAATCGAATGCTGAAAATTGAAAGCGTAGAGCAAAGCAACAAAGCGGGAGGATATTGATGGCGGGTAAGGTGATCTTGCAAGATGCTTTCAAGCGCTTCACATTGGACCAAGACAAGGTCTTGCCACCCGAAGAGACCGTGCGGAGGTTTAAGGAAAAACTAAAAAAGGTGAATCTTGATATTTTGGAAAAAACGATGAGAATCGATAGCGGCAGACTGGATATTCCCGTATATTTCAGCATATGCGGACGGGATGCCCATAAGGTAATAGGCACAAAAAAACAGATGGGAAAAGGGGGCACTCCGCAGCAGGCAGAGGCGAGTGCGGTTATGGAGTTAGCTGAAAGATTCAGTTTCTTCAGTTTTCATAAGAGTTCTAAAAACTTTCTTGTTGAACAACACCGAAACCTGAAAAATCATGCCCTCCCCTTTGAAGCGATTGCCCTGTCTGTGCATGACAATTCTGATGACCTGGATAAGGCCCGAGAGGTTTTCTCAACCCTCCCCCTAAAATGGACCCGGGCCTACAATCTGACCCGACAGGAAGAGGTTCTTGTCCCCTTTAACTGGTTTTTTGCCATTAACGAATATAATGGCCCTTCTGCCGGAAACTGCGTGGAAGAAGCCGTTAGTCAAGGGATAAGCGAGATTGTAGAAAGGCATGTGTCATCGATTGTGAGCCGGAGCAAGCTCAGGATGCCTCGAATTGACTTGAATACAACGACTGATCCGCTGTCCCGGGAAATGATTGACAAGTATAAAAAGGTCGGCGTTAAGTTGTTTATCTCGGATTTTACCCTCGATACCGGCATTCCAAGTGTGGGGGTCCTTGCATATGACCCATCCACCTTTCCGGATAGGAGCGAAATCGTCTGGACTGCAGGCACTACACCCAATCCCCAGAAGGCCCTGAGTCGTGCTTTAACAGAAGTGGCCCAACTTGCCGGTGATTTTAATTCCAGCTCCAATTATGTAGCCAGCGGCCTCCCCAAGTTTAGGGACCTTCAGGAAGCCGATTTCGTCATGCGTTCTGACATGGAGGTAGATATCTCTGAATTGCCGGACCTTTCCAACGACAACATAAAGGTGGAGGTGGAAAACTGTATTGCTGCATTGTCGCGAATCGGCATGGAGGTCATCGTCGTCGATGTGACGCATCCCAAGCTTGAAATCCCGGCCTTTTATACCATCATACCGGGTGCCCATTTTAGGGAACGGGCCACAGGAACGAGCGTGGGTATGTTTTCAGCCAAGCTGATAACGGAAAGTGGCGACCCTGAATGGGCAATCGCGCAATTACAAAAGGTGGATACTCTGATGCCGAGAATGTACTACGTGAAATTTTTCCTGGGGTCATGCTATCTGTCGATCAATGAGCAATCTAAGGCCATAAGGTATTTTGAAGAGGCTTTGGCTCTCGATGCAAAAGAGGAAGATGTTGCCAGCATTTATTCCTATATGGGGATCTGTTTGAAAGATCTAGGCCAATACCGACAGGCCATCAGAGTTCTTGAAAAAGCAGAAGGCTATGACAACGAGAGGACCGACATCTGCAATCTGATGGGGTTCTGTTACTTTAAGCTAAAAGAGCACGAAAGGGCCATCGAATGCTTCCGTAAGGTGCTTCATATTGATCCCGCTTCCGCCATTGATTATGCCAACATCGCTTCTAATTATCGAGATATGGGCAAAAAGGATTTGGCTATTCAATACTATCAACTTGCCTTAGATCTCGATCCATCCATAGAGTTCGCCAGAGATAGCCTGCACAGTTTACAACGATAGCTTTTATTTTTTATGTAATAATTGATGATCTCGTAAAAAGTCGAAAAACACCCCTTTCTGTCATTCCGGCGAAAGCCGGAATCCAGTCTATTCAGCTAGTTACAAAGGCTCTGGACTCCGGTTTTCACCGGAGTGACGACTTTTTACGAGACCGTCATAATTACAGTGCGATTTCTTTAGGAAGTCGCTTGGTATACGCTTAGTCCTTCGATTCATAAATTCGATGACGAATTTATTTACTCAGGACTTAGTGCTGCCTTCGGTCATGAGCTCCCTTCGGTCTGAGCTCAGGGTCGAAGACAGGCCGAATGGAGTGAGCATTTCTTTTAATGTGATCCGTCAAAATACGTGACCGTATTTGCGAATCGAAGCACTTAGGAACCAACGACCCAGACGTGGTTGTAAGCCCTTAGAGGCGCTTTAGGGTCTCTGAAAAGATCTCATAACTCGATGCCCCGTGAAGACAAAAGACTACTCTTTTTAACCCTGTATTTCCTTTTAAGTAATCAACCACCGTGCTAAGCATAATCTCTGCA
>DAOUTV010000209.1 GCA_030668505.1 Desulfobacterales bacterium
GAGCTAGTTTCGAGCATGTTCTGTGATGGGCGCAAAGGATGTGACTAAGATCCCCAACAGGGAAACAGCACCTGCAAAGACAAAGGTGTTGGAGAGCCCAATCATGTCTGAGAGCCCCCCTGAGAAAATGGTTCCCAGAATGAATCCACCGTCGATAGCCATGGTAAGCATACTCATCATGCCTGCCTTTTGCTCTAACGAGCCTTGTTCTGCTCCCATTGCATTTAATGCGGGGAAAATATATCCTAATCCTGACCCGTAAAGGACGATGGATAGAACAAAAAAGAAAGTAGAATCTAGCTTGTAAATCAATATGATACCAAGACCGAACAAAACGAAGCAAATCCGAACGACGACCAATTTGCTGTATCTGTCAAGTATGCTGCCGCCAATAAGCCTTATGGTTACGGCCAAACCCAGGGCAAGGCTTAGGAACAGTCCTCCGCTAATTCCGATGGTCTTTGCGTAAAGAGGAAAATAATTAAGTACCGTGGCCTGGGCATCAACAAAGAGAATCATGGCCACTAGGACGAAGAAGAATGAGCGATTTTTTAAGATCTCCGCATAACTGACCTTTGGTCCAACCCTTTCTGCGATCTTTTCCCATTTACTCGTAAAAACAAGTAGGCTACAGCCTAAAAAAGTAGCAGCTGCCCCGCCATGAAAGATGGCCGGATGCCCAAAGGCATCCATGAGGCGTTCGCTAGCTAGAGGGACAAATCCCAAGGCTGCAAGCATAATGGCACCGTTGTGACTGAAGGCACGTCCCCTCGTCTCAGTGGGAGTGAATTTGGCTATGGTTGAATAAGCCGCAGCAATAAAGCCGGAAAAGCCAATGCCGTGAACAATTCGAAGAATATATATAGCTCCTACCATCCCAGCGGCCACGTGATAAAGAAGGGAGCATGTAAAAATTATTAAAAGGCCGGACACGAGTACAGGTTTTTCCCCCACGCGATCAATCGATTTACCGGCAATGGGCCTCACCATAAAAGAAGCCACGGAGAATGTGCCCATGATCAAGCCAATGGCCGTTTTAGAAAGATCCATGGCGGACAAGTAGATAGGGTACATGAAAAAGAAGGCAACATTGGAAAAAACTAGAAAGGTTAGGATGTTGATGATAGCCAGTTTGTAGTTTCTGATTCGCACGCTTTTTACTCACCTTCGCCAGAATGCCCTGTGCGGAAGCACAGGGAGGCTTCACTATATAACGTCCATAAATAAATAATCAACTTGGATTCAAAGTAGAGATACTTATTTATGGGCGTATCTAGAGTCTCTATGGTCCCGTCATACCCCGCTCCGTGGCTGCCACCCCAGCTCAAGGCTGAGATTGATCGCGCCGTGGAGCAAAGTGATCAAGACATGATGTAGGTCAATGACTTTATAATGCGCTAACCAATGTCATTAACTTAAGAGTCCAATCTCCCCCCTTTGCCAAAGGGGGGGGCGGGGGGGGAGTTTATCCAACTTCTCGAAATCCCCCTAAATCCCCCTTTTTTAAAGGGGGACTTTCAATGGCCATATCCCTAAAGTTAATGACATTAATGCGCTAACTGCATTTCGTTGCATCGCACTACTTCAATATTTCGGGGGGGGGGTACAAATTTTGACTGTAAGCCCCTTTTTTCTTGAGGAAACTGAAAACGGTACAAAACGACAAACAATGGCTACAATCGGAGGCAGGTGAAAATTCTTGTATGAGGTCAATTACTCTATTGAGCGCCCCGATTCGTATGGCCCCGAATGGACCTTCCGCCTGCAGTTTAATCCGGTTATACCGAGTCCTTTTGCGAGGTAAACATATGAGATAGGGGGGAGACTTGATTAGTAATTATTTGTGTAATGAGTGTCACCACTACGTCATAAATGGAGTGTAATAAAGAGCTAAATCACAAATCAAGGTTTGACCTCTCTTCACCGACCTGCTCGGTGCGACTGCAAGGCATTGAAAAGGAAAAAGGGAACTCGGAACGTCTCAGCGGATCTTGAATGCTTGGCGGATGGTTGTAAGGGGTAGAAAAAGCTCAAGAGGATTGTCTGGTAGAGGAATAAAACCGAACTGTTGATAGAATGTTGCGGCTTTATCATCTTTGGCATCGACAAAAAAGCCAATGATGCCCAGGTGTTCAGCGACTCGCAATATCCTGTCCATGGCATTGAGCATCATGTGTGTTCCAAGCCCCTTCTTCTGCATGTGCTTGGCTACGGCCAGCCGGGCAAACTTCGCAGCCGGGGCTCGGACGGGGTATTTTTTAGCATACTTTCTAGGGAGCTTTTCCACCAGAATTTCACAAAACGCGAGCGTGAAGAAACCGAGGATTTTGGAAGGATTTTCATCGTCCACCAGTACAAAAGTACGCGAGATGCCCTTATCGCTGTGTTGACGCGCCGTGTTGCGCAAATACCGGTTGAGGTAGGCACTGCCACAATCGAATCCCTGCCTGTCGTGGATGCGGGAGAGGAGCTCAAGTTTTAATGGCATTTTCTGACGCTCTGTACAGTTTGGCAGCTTTCCTTAGCTTTCCGGTCGGTTTCGGTGGATGAGCGAGAGCCTCAAAGAATGCGGAGGCGGAACGTGCTGTCATTCTGATGAATCGCTCCTTTTCGATGACCTCGTGGGCCTTCTCATAAGCCGACTGGACTATGAACTGGTTCAGGGTCGCCCCTGTTAGCTCGGCTGCCTGGGACAGCGTCTTGTAGACTTTTGGGGTCACTCTCGCGGAAACCCTCTGATTGTTTTGTGAAACAGGCATGTCTTGTGGCCTCCAAATTTGTGGAATTGTGAATTGAATCTACACATTCAAAATAGCATTATCGTGCCAAAATGGCAACACGCTTTTTTTGCCTCTGGTGCCATAATGGCACAGAATTAGTTTGATCCACAATGATTATTTCGATGGCGAAAAAATGGGTGAAGATTGGATGACCCCTTCCTGGCCTTCTGGTTTCGTTACGTCGAGCCGAACCGGTCGCGACTGGAAGCGGGGGGGGTGACAAATGTGCTTCGGGAAATCCGTAGGGATTTCAACCGGTATCGCGGAGAGATATGGGAGCACTTGGTGAGGCAAGCAGTAGCTCGTCTTGTGATCGATGGTATTGAATGGATGCCGGGGAGTCGTTGGTGGGGAGCGGGAACGGATAAAATTCCGCTTGAAGTTGACGTCATAGCTGAATCCACCGACAAGAAATCCCTCTTGGTTGGCGAAGTCAAGTCGACTGTTACAGCTAGGGAATTGAAGAGGGCCGAAGTCGAATTACAACAAAAGGTCGAAAGGCTGCCGATTTCGAAGTCGTACCACCGGATCGTCAAGAAGATCATTGTTGCAGACACCGGAGCTCAACGCGCTAAGATCTTGATCCCCGGCAGGAAGGTTTTCTCTGCTTTGAGATGAGATAAGATTTCGCCTTATTGAAGGCTCTGTTATGTTAGTGGTCCATAGGAAGACATCCTCAAGTTGTGCCCGTGTTGCTTGTGACGGGCGTGGCTGGTTTGTTGGCAGGCCTACAAACGGCGCTCGTTTTCTGCATGGAGTTGCCCAAAACTCGGTTTTATGGTAGTGTCCCGCTCAAATTCTACTATGATCCGTTAACCCTAACCCGGACAAGCCGGAACTAAAAAGGATTTAGCCGCAGACTTCCGCAGACAAATAGATAGCCGACGCGGCCAACTATTCATTGTCATGCCCTTCGGGCATATTCAAATTCGTCCAAAGACTGCATCGTTGATCTCCACCAAACATCAACCTTATTCCGCCAGAGGCGGATTGCAGTTTTTGTTCGGCCAAGTCGGCCGGACAAAATGTCTGTGCACGTCTGCGTGCGTCTGCGGCTAATTCATTCCCAAAAGTCTATCCACAGTACGACAAAAAATGTTCTGCCAGAAAAACCACGAATTTTAGAACTAAGGAACTAACCAATGGGATGGCATGAATTGAATACGAAGACCCCATTTCTCGGAAAGAGAGGTGGGGTTTTGTGATTTTTGGGCTAACTCGAGGTTGGATGGAAAAACTGAGTGTAATGGCGCCAGGTTTAGACCAAAAGCGGATTTGGAGCTTAGATATCTATTTGAAATCATACATTTTAAAAAAATGTAGAAGGTGGCAAGCTTTTTATAGTCAGGAATCAGACTAAACAAGCTCAATATATTGATGAGTGGGGTGCAGGATAATTGCGGTCATAATGTCCGAAAAACAAACCGGGCTTTTAGGCCGTCTATATCAAAGTTAGATGTAGGAGAAATAGATGAAAAAAGCACATATTTTCACTTTGTTTGCAGTTTTGCTTCTGGTTGGATGCCAAGCAGCTATTTATGGAACAGCAACTGAATTTAATAAACTCAGCCTTGGAATGACGAAGCCACAGGTTATAAAAGCGTTGGGAGAGCCAGTTTCAGTTTCAGTTGATGGTGATAAGGGCGAAGAATATCTGATATACAAAAAGATGAAGCATGCAATATCAGCGTGGCCTAGAACATATATGGTAACGTTAAGAAATGGAAAAGTAGTGAAGTGGGGCGAACAATATGATGAAAAGAATGTTAACATTTACTAGCAACTAACAATCACATCAAGTAGA
>DAOUTV010000050.1 GCA_030668505.1 Desulfobacterales bacterium
ATGTGCGCCTGACTCAGGATGAAATCTATAATAAGTTTAAATCGATTGCCAGCTTGGACACAAGCTTGGCGCAAGCCAAAGAAAACGAAGTCGATGTTTTTGCCCCAGAAGGATTTGTTGAGGCAAGGGACAGGCTTACCGAATCAATTGAGTTTGCTCGCAAGGGGAATGAAGGTCAAGCCGAGCGCAAATCAAGAAAGGGATTAAAGATTCTAAAGAAGGCGGAAACAGATGCTGAGAATGCAAAACAGTTCATGTGGGAGGTGAACGGGTACCGGGAACGCGCCCGCAAAGCGGGAGCACCGGAGTTGTTCAAAAAAGAGTATGAGAACGCGGAGAGGATGCTTCGCGAAGCGTGTGTTCTTTTTGAACATGGCAAAATCAATGAAGCTAAAGATTGTCGTCCTGAACTGCTCAATACCTATGGCAAACTTGAAATCAGGGCATTAGAGGAAGGGACCTTAGGATTGGCAAAAGCAGCCTTTGAACAAGCCAAGTATATTGATGCAGATGACTATGCCCCAAAGACTTTCCAGTTGGCTAGAAAAGAGTTAAACCTTGCAATATCGACCCTTCAAATGGATCCTGCTAATATTGATAAGGCGAACGAACATGCGGAGCTATCATCCGCTCTGGCTAAAAAGGCAAGTCAAATAGCAGATCTCGCCAGGGTCTTTGAACGACGAAAATACTCGCGCGAAGATGTATTGCTATGGTATTGGCAACAATTGACAAAGATTAATGAGCCATTTGAAGACGAACTAAACTTTGAGCAACCGAATCGGATGGTTATTCGCTCATTGCATGACAAGATTAATTCGTTAGTGGAATCTCAACATATTGCCGAAAATATTCGTAAGGGTTACGAGGAAAAGGAACGCCGCGACAGAATTACTAATCAGAAATTTGAATACGTACAGGCATTATTTAACTCTAAGGAAGCTCAAGTTTACCGAAAAGGAGATAATGTTCTTATATCTGCGCATGGATTTTACTTCCCGTCCGGCGGCGCGGAAATCCTTGCCCAGAACTTTGAGCTTTTGAATAAGATCATAAGCGCTGTTCGGCAATTCCCCGGCTCACGATTAGAAATTTCAGGCCATACAGATGCGAGCGGCAACGAAAAGACAAATTTACCTCTTTCACGAAAACGAGCCGAAAATATTGCCAAATTCCTCGTAAAAGTCGGCAACATCAAATCGGCCGATATAATTACAAGAGGCTATGGTGAAGCAAGACCGGTTGCCAGCAATAAAAACGCGGAAGGCCGGGCCAAAAATCGACGCATTGAAATGATGGTTATTAACGATTAGAAAGAAGAAGGGGGAGGTGCATGTTTTCTCCAGTATCTTAATAGAAAACCCAAACAAATTAAGGCGACTCCAAGACCCAACCCGAGTTTTGAGTTATGCCGATAATAATAGTAAAAGGGACCCAGCCCGGCTGGTCCATGGCTAAAATCAAAAAGGTAAAATGCTGTAAAAAATGGGCCAAGAACCAAGCAAATGATATCCATAATGCCCCTGATGAATGTCTTCATAACCTCTTTCTCCTCCTTTACACCCTATGCGTTCTCAGGTAAGCCCCTGTCTGCCATCGGGGATTCTATAGACATTCTTGTCGATTTATGACGGGCCCCAAAAGCCTCTTGGTGCTATCAAGGTCGTAACCTGAGGCCCGGCTTCTTGCGGTAAGCCGAGCCCTCGGTCTTCTTCTCACAATATGGTTTCTTCATCAAGCTTTTCTTCTCTTTACCCAATAACATGTTCTTCTAGGCTTTTTTCTTCTTTTGCTATGTTGTTAATGCAATGTTGGGGTTTACTAAGCTTATGCCCTATGTCATCATATATATGAAAATATCGACTTGGACCTATTTGAAAAAATGCCGACACAACATGATTATGAAACGTCGCGGGCGCTGGCTCTCGATACCCTGTCAAAGCTTGATATAGAAAGGTGCTGTGCCAATGCGGGCCTTTCACTGGAGCGGGTCTCTGCTGGGATAAGGCAAGTTAAGATTCCTTACCTGGGCCATACATATACTCTCAGCGTACACAACGACACGATTTTTTTTGATGAAAACTCTAGCCCCCTTAAGATTCCTGATCAGGCGCTCCTTCTCCACTATTTGATCACGGCCAGAGGAGAGCCTGTTGCCGATGAGTGGATTACATTCCGGGAAGTGCCCTCCGGCTCCTTCTATTATGGGGCGTTTACAAAACGGGCAATCGTGCCGTTGGTAAAACACTTTGGAGCAAAGCCCTCACTCCTGGGTGAGGTTGCCAAAGTGATCGGCCAGGTGTCGTCATCTCCTGGGGACAAGGCCCTGAAGATCTCTGCACTCCCCCGCGTGCCGGTGGTCCTCTCTTTATGGAGGGGGGACGAGGAGTTTCCGCCCGAAGCGAATCTCTACTTTGACAAATCAATAGCTTCGTATCTGCCCACAGAGGATATTGCTTACCTGGCCGGGGCAACGGTATACAGGGTAATAGGCATTGCTCGTCAATTTTCAAACAAATCCTAACCATTGAAAACAGGATAACTTGCAGAAAATCTGACGGCGTAAGGGGCTCCATAAGCGCTAAGTTATTTTTGCACCGGATGGACTGTGGAAGGTTTACTGAAAAAAATGAACATCGAACATCGAACGTCCAACATCGAATGTTTAATGGGAAAAGCTGAAGAAACAGAGTTTAAGAAACCTGAACTACTAAAGGAAACAGAAGAATTAATTAAGATTTTCGTTACGAGTATCAAAACGGCTGAAAAGAAACAGAAATAGCCGTTGAATGTTCGGTATTGGATATTCGTTTTTCATTCGACGTTGGACGTTCGATGTTCGACGTTCGACGTTCATCTTTCAAAACAATTCCGTACGGCATAAATGTCACCTGTGAACGTTTACAAAACAACTTAGCGCTTATGGTAAGGGGCTCCAGATCATGAAAATAACGATACTCGGCTCAGGAACCTGTGTGCCCTCTTTGAAACGGAGCAGTTGTTCGGTCTTGATTGAGATAGGTCAAGGCCTGCTACTGTTTGATTCTGGAGCAGGTACCATGAGGCGACTCCTTGAGGCCGGGGTCACCATTGATAGGCTTTCTCACATCTTTTACAGCCATCTCCACCCAGACCATACGGGCGAACTGGTTACTCTCTTGTTTGCTAGCAAGTACCCGAACACCTACAGACGGCTGAAGCCATTTACAATTGTGGCGGCTGAAGGATTTGTAAATTTTTATGAAAAACTCAAACTTGCTTATGGTGAATGGATCGAACTGGCACCAGGCCTGCTGAGGATTTCAGAACTCAACACAAAGGGCCGCGACCACCTCGACTGCGGACTATTTGACGTGGACAGCCTGCCAATGGAACATACAGACATGAGCCTTGCCTACCGGATCACCGGACCTAACGGAAAATCTGTTGTCTATTCTGGGGATACTGATCTCTGCGACAACCTTGTTACACTGGCAAAAGGGGTGGATGTCCTGATTTGTGAATCTGCACTTCCGGACGAGATGAAGGTTCCAGGGCATCTGACTCCATCGCTGGCAGGAAGAATTGCGACCCAGGCAGGGGTGAAAAAGCTCGTGCTAAGCCACTTCTACCCGGAATGCGATGCAGTTGATGTCTCTGAACAGTGTAGAAAAACGTACCACGGCCCGCTCGTGCTGGCAGAGGACCTCATGGAGATAGTGTTACCGTGACTCTGGATCATGCTCTATATTACTCTTTCAGAAGTTGTTACGGCGCAGGAAATCCGTGAGGATTATGCAAGCCCGACTACTTTACCTCCCTGATAGATCAAGAAAGCAACGAGCCAGGCCAATATGGTGCTGTAGGTAATACTAAATACAGCCCACTTCCAGGAATTGGTCTCACGCCTGATGACCGCCACGGTGGCAAGGCACGGCACATAAATCAGTACAAAGGCCATCATGGCATATGCGGAAAGGGGTGTCATGTTGGATTTTCTCAAGGCCACTTTCAGGGCGTCGCTCTTTTCGTCCTCTTCAGCCCCCACAGCGTACAGCACCCCCATGGTACTGACCACAATCTCTTTCGCAACAAATCCCGTAAGCACTGCCACACTGCCGCGCCAGTCCATGCCAATGGGAGCAAATACGGGGCTCAGCACTTTCCCAAGCCTGCCTATATATGATCTTTCCACCTTTTCCCTGGCCCGGAGAACTTCCAGGGCCGAGATCGCCTCGTCCCTTTCGCTAACGAGTTTTTCCACGAGATCACCCTGTGCTGCGGCTATACTGGCGTCGTAGTGGACACTGATATTTGCTATCTCGCTTTCGTAATTCCTTGAAAATTGGACATGTTTGGGAAAGGCACTCAAGAACCAAATAATAACCGAGCCGATCAGGATCACGCCTCCTATCTTTTTAAGGAAGATCTTGCTGCGATCCCACATGTGGATCAACAGCCCCTTGAACATGGGGACACGGTACGGTGGGAGTTCCATCACAAAGGGAGCAACCTTGCCTCTGAGCAGAGTCGATCGAAATAGGCGACCCACGGAAATGGCCAGTACAATACCTAAGGCATAGATGGAGAAGATAGCATTGCCGGCCTTGGCCCCAAAGAACGCTCCCGCCAGCAGGATATACACTGGCAGCCTGGCTGCACACGACATCATGGGATTGATCAGAATAGTCAAGATGCGGTCCTTTTCACTCTCGAGAGTCCGAGTAGCCATGATGGCCGGGACGTTGCAGCCAAAACCCATGAGCATGGGAATAAAAGATTTGCCGTGAAGCCCTATGAGGTGCATGACCTTATCCATTAAGAAGGCAGCTCGGGCCATATAGCCGGTATCCTCAAACAGGGCAATGCAGAAAAACAGAATCAGAATATTTGGCAAGAATATGGCGACACTTCCTACGCCGGCAATTATACCGTTCACGATTAAATCCGCGAATAAGCCCTCTGGCAGGATTCGATCGGCACCCACACCCAGCCACCCCACACCCGCATCGATCCAGTCCATGGGGTAGGCCCCTAATGAAAAGGTGAGTTGAAACATGGCCCAAATAAAAAAAACAAAGATGGGAAGCCCCAGGAGGCGGTTAGTCAATACCTGGTCTATTTGCCGCGAAACGTCCACACGTTGCTTTGAGACCGTCTTTTCGACCTCTTTCATGATGCCGGCGATAAAACCGTAGCGGTGGTCGGTCATGACGATCTCCGGCTCTTCATCAAAGAATTCTCGAAGGTGCTCGCGCTTCAGTTCTGCTTCCTGAAGTATGGCCTCGCCGTATGGGTTTGTATATTCGAGTACCCGTTCTTTGACGATTTTGTCGTTCTCAAGGAGCTTTATTGCAATCCACCGGATATGATAGGGGAGTCCGGCGCTGGTCTTCTCTCTTATGAATTCTGATAGTTCATTGATGGCCTTTTCAATATCTTTGCCGTAATAGACCCGGCGGGTGCGGGGAAGATCAATCTCGGCCTCTGCCGTGGAGATGATCGTCTTAAGAAGTTCACTGGTCCCTTGGTTCCTGTTCCCAACCGTAAAGATCACTGGCACATCAAGAAGTTCTCTCAGCTTGTCCGCATCGATCTTGATGCCTCGCTCTCTGGCACAATCAGCCATGTTGAGGACAAAAATAACCTTTGTGTCGAGTTCTCGAAGCTGTGTGGCTAAGTAAAGATTACGTTCCAGGTTGGATGCATCAATGATACCGACTACCACGTCCGGCTTTTCATCCAAGATGAAATTGCGGGCAACAATTTCTTCAATGGAGTAGGCAGTGAGGCTGTACGTGCCGGGGAGGTCCACCACGGCAAGGTCATAACCGTTGGTCTTGAGGTGCCCTTCCTTTTTCTCGACCGTAACACCGGGCCAGTTTCCTACCTTTTGCCTGGTGCCGGTCAAATTATTAAAAATAGTGCTCTTGCCCGAGTTAGGATTCCCGGCAAGGGCAATGGTTATAGATTTTTTTGGCATGCGTTATCTTGAATCCCTAACGTTTTCGACTTGAATGCGGGCGGCCTCATCCATACGGAGGGAAACATGATATCCCTTTAGAATGAGTTCAATGGGGTCTCTCAGGGGGGCATATTTTTCTACGTAGATGTCAGTGCCTCGCAAAAAACCCATCTCAAGGAGCCTTCTGCGAAACGGGCCGTCACCACCAACCCGTGCCACGGTAGCAGTCTGGCCTTCCTTCAACTCACTCAGGTCCACCGCTATCCCTTTCTGCTCCCATTGGGTTTCATCATGATTTTCCTGGCGATACCTCGGCCAAGGGCCAACCGCGTACCGCTGACAGCGACAATAAGCTGACCTTGACCATTGTTGGTTATGACCTCGACCTCGTAACCTTTCCTCAACCCTATGGTGGCCAATCTGAGTTGCGCGCCAGCCCCTCCCATGAATTCTTGTACAATGCCAAGTTCGCCTTCTTGGGCAAATGAAAGGGGCATTAATCGAACACGCTCCTTCAGGCAGTCCGAACAAAGGCCGTAGATTTCCATCTTGTGCTGAAGTACGTGGAAACCATGCAAAGCGGCTATGTCAACTTGAAGATCTTCCATCTGACGGTTTTCAAACTCGACTATCGTCCCACATTTAGTGCAAACTAGGTGATCATGGTGAAAACCAAGATGTCGGTGCTCATACAGGGTAGGCTGGCCTTCGAATTCCTTCTTTGCGGCAAAGCCATAGCGGCAGAGGAGGTTTAGCGTCTTTTTTACGAAGTCCGGCTCAAAACTATAGCCATCATCTTTCAAGGCAGCGATAAATTCCTGAAAGCTTATGTGCAGCTCAATGCCAAGAAAGACCTTCAGGATGGCCAATCTATCCTCGACTCGGTCGATTCCTTCATCTTCAAAAAGGCGCTTGAACTGCAGTTCTTCCTGATTGTGAACTGGTTGCATTCTTTCCCTTCTTATTGTAATTGCATTTCAATTACAATAGTACAAGACAGCTGACTTGTCAAGTATTGTTTGAGATACTACCGGGGGTTAGGACATGCTCCCTTAATTCTTGGAGTGACCGGGAAAGTTCCAAGAGGTACAACTTCCGGAAGCGCATTCCCTCGATTCGACCTTTGGGCCTCGAGATTCTCCCTTGCTAAAGCCCATAGCATAGCTGCTCGTGCTCAGAACACGCTCAAGGTCTTCAGCCCCGCAGTGAGGACACTTCATCTCCACCCCGTCCTTGGTAGTCACCATGAGGATTTCAAAGACCTCATTGCACTTCAAACAGCGAAATTCATATATAGGCATGGCAGTAGTCCTTTCATCGAATATGAGCTGTATACAGGCTGTCGCCCAAACCGTTGCAAGGCAGGTGTCAGCGCTCTTTTGCCATTAGAAAGCTGAGTGCACTGCTGCTTAGGATTAAAACATATATTTATATCAGAAATATGGCATGCCTGCAAACTTTTTCGTAACCGTTTACGGGGCGGCTTGTTTCTTACCGCTCCCATGTCTCCAACCCTTATTTTTCCAAGAAACACGCCATTCTGTGAACGGTTACACTTTTTCTTTGTTTTCATTACACGATAACGCTTTTTCTTGACCGTTTGTGTGAGTTTTCCTATTGTTCGTGGAAAAAACATTAAGAATACTGGGGTATGAGCGAAACAAACTGGCATGTTGTGACAGGGGCCCCTTCTTCAGGCAAAACCGCCTTGGTCCGGGAGTTGGAAAAGCTTGGGTACAGGGTCATCCATGAGGTGGCAAGGGGCTATATTGAAACGCAAATGGGACAGGGATGGACCTTGGAAGAGATCAGAGCCGATAAGAAATCTTTTGAAAACCGGATACTCAATGCCAAGATAACTATTGAGGCGGGCTTGCCCAAAGATCAAGTGATTATCTTTGATCGGGCTATCCCTGACAGCATCGCTTATTTTGAAATAGTCGGCCTTGACGCAATAGAGGCAATTGAGAAAAGCCCTCGTAACCGATACAAAAAAGTCTTCTTGCTGGATCGACTCCCCTATGAGGTTGATCATGCCAGAATTGAGGATAGCCGGATCGCCATTAGGTTGGATAAATGCCTGGAGCAAAGTTACAAGATGCTCGGCTATGAGGTAACCAGGATTGGGGTGATGCCTGTAGAGGAAAGGCTGAGGCTCGTTTTAAAAGAAATGGGAAAGGGATGAACCGATTTTGGAATGCGGATTGCGGATTTTGGAATGAAAATCGATAATAAAAAGGGAAGTACGTCAGATGGTTCCGCGGGGTGGGTTCATCCGGCAATCAACCTGCAACTCCAATCCGCAATCCAAAATCTAAAATCCAAAATCCAAGCGGAGGTTTCTTATGGAAAAAAAAGTGGGTCAGGCAATGCTTGAAGTAAACCAGTGTGACATTACCGAGGTGGATACAGATGCAATAGTAAATGCGGCTAACGCACAGCTCATCCTGGGCGCTGGGGTAGCCGGAGCCATCAGGACCAAGGGTGGCCCCAAGATCCAGGAGGAATGCGATGCAATTGGCGGCACTTTTGTGGGAGGGGCCGCGATCACAACCGGTGGCAACCTGAAAGCCAGACACGTGATTCATGCGGTAGGCCCACGCATGGGAGAGGGAAATGAGGAGGAAAAGTTAAAGAACGCCACCCTAAACAGCCTCAAACTAACTGATGAGAACAGGCTGACCAGCATCACATTTCCGGCCATCAGCACAGGCATATTCGGGTTTCCAAAGGAGCGATGTGCAGAGATTATGCTTAGCACGGTGGTTGATTACTTAAAAGGAAATACAGGGTTAAAAAGAGTAGTCTTTTGTCTTCACGGGGCATCGAGTTATGAGATCTTTTCAGAGACCCTAAAGCGCCTCTAAGGGCTTACAACCAC
>DAOUTV010000113.1 GCA_030668505.1 Desulfobacterales bacterium
TATAACGATGGAGAAGATATAGACCTGGGCGTGCTGCGAAGAAGTGCAGGCTGTGGTTTTCGATGGTATTCGCCCATGGGTCCCATCCGTTTGGAGTGGGGCTACATTTTAGATGATGAACAAGGACAGAAAGGCGACGATAGCTGGGAGTTCAGCATGGGGACGGCATTTTGAACCCAACAAATCCAAGGAGGTTATACATGAATTTTCGTAGCATATTTTTAATGTTAATGCTTTGTTTATTTGGCCTTAGCGGGATAGTTCATGGGGCCGAGGTACAAAAAATAGGAGTTATTGATCTGCAGAAGATAATCGACAAATCAAATGTCGGTAAGCGGTCATCCGTAGAGATCAAGAGCCAAGGAAAAAAGATGGAACAGATTCTCAAGAAGAAAGGGGCTGAGATTGAAGACTTAAGGAAGGCATTGGACCAAAAGGCCCTGGTTATGAGTAATGAGGCGCGTGAGGAAAAAGAACAGGAGCTGCGTGTCAAGATTGATGACTTAAAGTCTCTCCAGAGGCGGTATCAGGAGGTTTTGAGAGATCTCAACATCAACCTCTCTAAGGAAATAACTAAAGATGTTTTTGAGATCGTTGAAGGAATAGGGAAGCAGGGGGGCTACTCATTAATTATCGATCGCCGTGCAGGGGGCGTAGTTTACGCGCCCAACGCCATCGAAATCACAGATAAGGTCATAGAACGATACAATGCCATGGATGCAAAGCGTGGCAAGAAAGAAGACGCATCGGCGGGGTCAAAGAAAGAGTAATAGGTTCATGAATTGTGTAAGAAGTGAGCTAAAGTGTCTAGAGTGCCTAAAGTGAGCTAAAGTTGAGGAATTGAAGATTTTTTTAAAGATTGGTTTATTCATTTGACTTTAGGCACTTTAGCTCACTTTAGACACTTTCATCTATTAATAACAAATAACGGATAAAAAAATGGAACTTCCTGTTCGCAAAATTGCCGAATTGGTCAAGGGTGAGGTTGTGGGTGATGGAGATTTCATCATCAGAGGTGTTGCGGCGTTCGATAGTGCCGGCACGGACGATATTACCTTTGCTACATCTGCCGGCTACAACAAGCGCATTAATGAGACTATGGCTGCCGCAGTGATTGTTGCACATGGGGTTTGCGAAGCCAAGAAAATCCTTGTGCGTGTTCAGAATCCCTTTTTGGCTCTGGCCAAGGTATCTACCTTGTTCCATCCGGTTTTACGCCCGGTGGTTGGGATCAGCCAGGACGCCCATGTGGGGGAGAATTTCAAGTACGGCATTGATGTTTCTGTGTATCCGGGTGTCTTTATTGGTGACGATGTGACCTTGGGTGACCGCGTTACTCTAAATCCTGGGGTTGTGGTCGGCAATGGCGTGGCGATAGGTGATGATGCTTTTGTTCATCCCAACGTATCGATTCTGGAACGCTGCGAAATTGGCAGCAGAGTCATGATCCATTCGGGTTCTGTTATCGGGAGCGATGGCTTTGGTTTCGCGTCTGATGGGGATCGGTACTATAAGATTCCACAGATCGGTATCGTTCGGATCGATGACGATGTAGAGATCGGCGCTTGCAATACAATCGACCGGGCAACCTTTGGGCGAACCTGGATTAAACGTGGCGTCAAGACAGATAATCTAGTTCATATTGCTCACAATGTGGTGGTGGGCGAGGATACAGTTCTTGTGGCACAGGTAGGCATATCGGGGAGTGTAACGATTGGAAACCATTCGATCCTCGCCGGACAGACGGGGGTGGCAGGACATGTCACCATTGGTAACCGCGTGACTGTCGGAGGTGGGTCAGGGGTTACCAAGTCCGTACCTGACGGTCAGACTGTATCCGGTTTACCGGCAGTGGACCATCGGCTCTGGTTGAAAGTGTCCAACATTATCCCTAAGCTTCCCGATATGAAAAAGAAGCTGAGAGAATTGGAGAAACGAATTGAGAAGATGGAAAAAGGTTCAAAGGATTAGTCGTAGAAAGTGAAGGGAATGAGTCATGGAAACGTTATATGACATTCGAAAGATCATGGAGCTTTTACCCCACAGGTATCCATTTATTCTTGTTGATCGGATTGTAGAAATGGTGCCGGATGAACGTGTTGTAGGCCTCAAGAATGTGACCATAAACGAACCATTTTTCCAGGGACACTTCCCTGGAGCGCCAATTATGCCGGGCGTGCTGATTATTGAAGCCATGGCGCAGGTAGGAGCAATCCTTGTAAATGCATCTCGTTCGGAGGAGAAGCGAAAAGAACTGATCTATTTTATGGGCATTGACAAGGCCCGTTTCAGAAAACCTGTGGTTCCAGGAGACCAACTCATCTTTGAAATAATTCCTATAAAAAGACGCGCGAACGTTTTTAAGATGTCCGGTAAAGCTACGGTGGACGGAACGCTGGTTGCAGAGGCTGAGGTTATGGCCATGACAGGAGAAAGTCAATGATACATCCAACCGCAGTAGTTGACCCGGGGGCCGAGATAGATTCTAATGTTGAGATAGGGCCCTTTACTGTAATAGCCAGTGACGTTCAGATTCATTCCGGAGCAATAATTGGCTCTCATGTGACGATAGATCGGTACACGACCGTTGGAAGCGATTGTCACATCTTTCAACACGCAGCAATAGGTGCTGTTCCTCAGGACTTGAAATTCAAGGGAGAGAAGTCGACTGTTAAGATTGGTCGGGGAACAACAATCCGAGAGTTTGTGACAATTCACAGGGGGACCGAGTTAGGCGGGGGAATCACCGAGATCGGCGAAGAGAATTTTTTGATGGCCTATACTCACGTTGCACATGATTGCTTCACCGGGCGAAAGGTAATCTTTGCCAATGCTTCTGCCCTTGCCGGACATATCAGGGTGGGTGATTGTGCCATCCTTGGTGCCTTTGTAGCAGTTCACCAATTTGTGCGGATTGGAGACCACGCCTATGTAGGTGGCATGACTGGTGTGACGAAGGATATTCCACCATACGTGCTGGCATCGGGCACACCTCGCGCCAGACTCTATGGGTTGAATGCTGTGGGTTTGAAGCGGCACGACTTTTCAAAGGAGACCATGCTTGCCCTCAAGAAGACCTATAGGATCCTATTTCGACTCGGATTGACCTTGAACGAAGGGATTGAAAGGGTCACTGCAGAGGTGGATCAGATACCGGAGGTCGTTAGTTTTATAAAGTTTGTCAAGTCCTCCGAGCGGGGAATAACGAGGTAGGGTGGAACGAATCGGAGTCATTGCGGGAAGCGGACAGTTCCCAATCATTTTTTCAAAGGCGGCCAGGGAAAGGGGTTTGAAGGTTTACGCAGTAGCCCACGTGGGGGAAACCGACTCCCGACTGGAAACCCTTGTCGATGCAATAAAGTGGGTGAAGATCGGTCAATTGAAACGACTTATTTCATTTTTTAAAGAAAATGAAGTCAGGGATGCGGTGCTGGCTGGGGCCATTACCAAGACCAAGATGTTTTCAGGGGTGAGGCCGGACCTGAAGGCTATGAAGATTCTGGCAACGATGGATCATACGCTGGATGATGGACTACTGCGGGCCTTTGCCGGCGAGATAGAAAAAGAGGGGATAGCAATTCACCCTTCGACTTTGTTGCTGCCTGAACTCCTGGCAAAAAAAGGATGTTGGACACGGCGCAAGCCGACCAAGTCCGAGATGGCCGATGTACGTTTCGGATGGCATATAGTCAAGGAGATTGGCAGGTTAGATATCGGCCAGACCGTGGTGGTTCGGGACAGGTCAGTCATGGCCGTTGAGGCTATTGATGGTACTGATGCCACCATAACTCGAGGAGGGAAGCTTGGCAGAGAAAAGACGGTAGTTGTTAAGGCAAGCAAACCCAACCAGGATATGCGATTTGATATGCCGGTCGTCGCGGTCAAGACCATTCAGACCATGAGTGATGTTCGAGCCTCGGTCTTGGCTGTTGAGGCAGGCAAGACCGTGGTCTTTGAGAGAGAAGAGATGGTAGTGCTGGCCGATCAAAACAAGATTTCGATCATAGGTGTAGAAGAGTGAGCTAAAGTGCCTAAAGTGAGCTAAAGTTAAGGACTTGAAGAAACTATTTAATTACTGGTTTCTAACCAATCGAACCAGCGGAACGAATAGAACCAAATAGACGGTGTTTCACCTTTTGACTTTAGGCACTTTAGCTCACTTTAGTTCACTTTAGACACTCAGGATCTGGACAAGCTATGGAACCAATACGTGTAGGAGTCATTGGGGTAGGATATCTAGGGAAGTTTCACGCTGAGAAATATGCCCGGATGGATGGGGTTAAGCTTGCCGGTGTGGTAGACACCAATCCCGAAAGGGCGGAAAGTATTGCAAAACGCCTTGGAACGGAATCTTTTGCAGATTACAAAGATCTAATAAATGAAGTGGATGCAGTAAGCGTGGTGGTGCCCACCCCCCTTCATTTTTCGATCAGCCGTGATTTCCTGGAAAATAATGTAAATGTCTTGATAGAAAAACCAATAACAGAGACTCTTGAGGAGGCAAATGCTCTAATCAAGCTTGCAGATTCCCATGGCTCAATCATCCAGGTCGGACATCTGGAGCGATTCAATCCTGCGGTTATAGCCCTGAGGGAAGTAGTGGACCGTCCTCTGTTCATAGAATCTCACCGTTTAAGTTTTTTCAAGGAACGGGGAACCGAAGTGGATGTCGTTTTAGATTTGATGATCCATGACATCGATATCATACTAAATTTTGTCAGGTCCGAACTCAAAGGCATTCATGCGGCTGGTGTTCCGGTCATATCTTCTCGCGTGGACGTCGCCAATGTGCGGCTGGTCTTTGAGAATGGTTGTGTTGCCAATATAACTGCCAGCCGTATTTCCCTGAAAAACATGCGGAAGATACGTATTTTCCAAAAAGATACCTATGTTTCGGTCGATTATGCGAATAACGAGATCACGATAATCCGACAGGATGGGAAAGGCACTGACCTTCCTATCCCCGGCATGTCTTTGCAGCGAACAAGCTTTGAGGAAGCCGATTCTCTGGAATCTGAGCTGGAGGCATTTGTGCGGTCGGTAAGAAATCGTGAGGCGCCGGTGGTTTCGGGTAGGGACGGGCGGAATGCCCTGCGGGTTGCCCTCAGCATCATGGACCAGATCGAGGAAACCAACAAGAAGTTTCCAGGATGGGACGAGTCATCTTAGGTTTGGAGTGGGGATTTGATGAAAGACCAGCCTGTTCATCGGCAAGCCCCGAATAGAAATGAAAAAGATCATGATCATTGCCGGAGAAGCCTCCGGTGACCTTCACGGGGCACATCTGGTAAGAGCCATGCGGGCGCTCGACCCCGGCCTTGATTTCTTCGGAGTAGGTGGAAACGACCTTCGACAGGCCGGCGTTCACCTAATGGTTGACAATTCCCAAATAGCTGTCGTCGGGATTTCAGAGGCCTTCTTGAAGTTCAAAATCATTCTGAGTGCTCTCAGGATTGTCAAGAAAGGGCTAAATAGACTTCGCCCTGCCCTCCTTATTTTGATTGATTTTCCGGACTTTAACCTGCACGTTGCCTCGGTAGCCAAGAAGCTGGGCATTCCTGTCTTGTATTACATTAGTCCGCAAGTATGGGCGTGGCGCACGGGAAGGGTAAAAAAGATCAAAAACGTGGTTGATCATATGGTCGTGATCTTCCCTTTCGAGGTAGACTTTTACAAGAAATCAAATGTCCCCGTGACCTTTGTCGGGCATCCTCTCTTAGACAGCATGAAGTATAGGGCATCCGGGGAGAAAAAGGAAAATCTCACAGGAGACAGCTTGATGATCGGGCTGCTTCCCGGGAGCCGAAACGGGGAGGTAGCGCGTCTCCTTCCCACCATGGTGCAGGCGGCAGATATTCTTTCGGAACAGCTTCCGGGTATCCGCTTTGCCATACCTGTGGCCTCTACGGTGGACACGACCCTGGTAGAGGACATTGTTGAAAGAGGAACCTCCTCAAGGCCTTTGATCCTGCATGATGGGCTTAGAGACGTCCTGGATGAGGCTGCACTGGTTATAACAGCTTCTGGGACCGTGACATTAGAGGCGGCCATAACGGGAACGCCCATGATCATCGTGTATAAAATATCGCCCCTCAGTTACTGGCTTGGAAAGCGCCTGATTCGCGTAAAACATATCGGCATGGCCAACTTGGTTGCTGATAGACCGATCGTGCCAGAGCTGATTCAGCACGAAGCGTCGGCTGAAAATATTGCCGGCCGGGTGTTACAAATGCTCAGAGA
>DAOUTV010000074.1 GCA_030668505.1 Desulfobacterales bacterium
GACATCATCAGGATCGAGGATAAGGAATAGTATAATAATAGCAAACAGTAGAAGCCTTTCAAAGTCCCATCTAACGCCCGATGGCTGTGTTGAGGGCCTCTTCAAAATGCTCACATACTCCCCGTGTATGCTGCGCTTTATCATCGGCCCCCGCCTTGCCCTCGAACGCGATCTGAGGTTTTGAAATGGCTTCTATAGAACCGCTGGGCGATCGTGCAGATGGATTTATTCAACAGCCCGTTTTTCCTTGACCCACAGTCCCTTTTTTCCTATGTTCACCCCGCAAACAAGAAGGGAGGTATAATATCATGCGCAGAGTTCAGTATTCGGTTTTGATCGTTGCACTTACCCTGCTATTGCCTATCGGCTGTGAGACCGCCAAAGGTCTCACGGGTTCGATAACCTCCAAGATGAGCTCTTTTACATCGAGCGTGGATGATAAAGTATTTTCTCAGGTGCCGGCAGAAGAACGACAGGAGGTACGAAAGGCCGAGTTTGACCTCAAGGTTGCCAAGGAAAAGGTGAGGCTGGCCGACCTCAAGATGGATCTGGCCCCTCTTCAGAAGAAATATGCAAGCTATGAGGAGGACCTGGCTGATAAGTACCATGAAGAGGCGGTTGTTAGCGTGGACCTTGCCAAGTTGGAAGCGATAGATAGGTCAGGTCTGGGTCAAAAGGTAAACAACATCGAGGCCATAGCTGATCTGCAAGCTGAAAAGCTTACACTTGAGGCCGATATGGTCAAGATCGAGGCTAAAATGGTCACCACAGAACGTCGGATCAAAGACTTAACCAAAAAGATAGAGAAGCAGGCAGAAAAGATCGAGGGCATGAAAATGCCCGAAGCGCAAGAAAAAGTGGCAACCGCGAGCCCGTCGATAGCCGAGGAGGAGTAGAAAATAGAGACAGCTTCTTGCAGAAACCACATCAGAAAGTTCGCCGAGGGCTTTTCTTACCGCCTTTTGCATCTAAAAATCTTCCCTATTCCAAAAAGATTATGAGGTGCATTTCAATGTCATTAACTTAAGCCAAAAATCTCCCCCCTTTTCTAAAGGGGGGCGGGGGGGGGATTTCTTTGAAGAGTTTGAAAATCCCCCTAAATCCCCCTTTTTTAAAGGGGGACCTTAAAGGAACGGTTCTTAAGTTAATGACATTGACGTGCATTTGTTATGTTGAATTCCGATAACTAATCCGGTCTGGGCCATGGTTTCGGATTTCTAAAGGAAGGAGGTTAACATGTCGAAGGTGCTGATAAGTTACTTCTCAAAGTCTGGTAATACCAAAAAGATGGCCGAGTCCATCAAGGAGGGATTGAATTCTTTAGGTTATGTCCAGGTTGATCTCAAAAAGGTTCAAGATACCACAATTAAAGACCTCCGTTCATCGGACGGGATAGTGATTGGTAGCCCCACGTATTTTGGAGTTATGGCGAAAGAAGTCAAAGCCCTTATGGATAAAAGCGTTCAATGTTATGGGAAACTGGTCGGAAAAGTTGGGGGAGCCTTTACGTCTTCCGGACTGATAGGCGGCGGGAATGAGACTACCATCATGAGTATCCTCCAGGGGTTTTTGATCCACGGAATGATTGTTCAAGGAGTCCAAAAAGCTAACCACTACGGCCCTGTGTCAGTCGGAGCCCCAAACGAAGAGGTTTGTGATGAGTGTGTGCAGTACGGAAAAATGATAGGCGAACTTGTTAAGCGGCTGGGTTGAAAAAGCTTCTAAGGACTTAGTTCTGCTTTATACGTAACCGTATTTGCGAATCGAAGCACATAGCCAGGAGGGAGATCATAATGAAGGTTCCACTGTTAGACCTGAAGGCTCAGTACCATACCATCCGGGATGAGGTGCTGGCAGCTACTCGGGAACTTTATGAGACCCAACGCTTCATCCTCGGGCCGGAGGTTGAAAAACTGGAGGAACGCGTCGCCCGGTATTGCCAAACCGAATATGCGGTTGGTGTATCATCCGGAACGGATGCCCTCCTGATATCATTGATGGCTGCCGGAATTGGTCCCGGTGATGAGGTTATCACTACGCCTTATACATTTTTTGCTACTGTGGGATCTATTGTGCGCGTTGGCGCTACCCCTGTTTTTGTTGATATAAGAGAAGATACTTACAATATCGACCCTAAAGCGATAATTGACAAGATAACGAAGCTGACCAAGGCAATTATGCCCGTGCATCTTTATGGTCAGTGCTGCGATATGGCCCCGATTTTGGAGCTGGCTCATGCGCATGATATCGTGGTCATTGAGGATGCGGCCCAGGCCATAGGTTCGGAATATAAGGGCAGAAGGGCGGGTTCTATGGGTGATATGGGCTGTTTTTCTTTCTTTCCGTCCAAGAACCTTGGGGCCTTTGGTGATGGTGGGATGGTGACCACGTCATCAGGCATGTTGTATGAGAAATTGAGGATTCTGCGCGTACACGGTTCAGAGCCAAAGTATTATCACAAGGTTATCGGCGGTAATTTTCGGTTGGATGCCCTTCAGGCGGCCATCGTCCTTGTGAAGCTGTCTTACTTGGACCAGTGGACCTCGGCACGCCGGGCCAATGCCGGACTGTATCGAGAACTTTTCAGCAAGGAAGGGATGGATGATGTGATTGGGCTGCCAGTAGAAAAGAACGGGCGCCATATATACAATCAGTTTGTAATTGTCGTTCAAAGTCGCCGGGATGAACTCAGGGGTTTTCTGAATGAATCCGGCATTGGCACAGAAGTGTACTATCCAGTCCCTATGCACCTGCAACCCTGTTTTGAATATCTTGATGCCGAGAAAGGCGATTTTCCAAAGGCGGAAGCAGCTGCAGAGAAAACATTGGCTCTTCCCATCTATGCAGAATTGACTGATGAGCAACAGGCATACATTGTTCAAAAAATTAAGGCATTTTATTTATCCTAGCCTTTCAACCTAAAAATACCCTTGCATTTTTATCTTTATGGCGATACCAAGTGAATACCCGTGGGGATGTAGCTCAGTTGGGAGAGCGGTACGTTCGCAACGTACAGGCCAGGGGTTCAAGTCCCCTCATCTCCACCAATAAAATCAATTAGTTAGCCTCAACGCCTTCCTTTAAAATTCCCTTTTGGTCAACGTTTTGGTCAACACTTGCGGTTTTTAGATATCCCTGAAGTTGCCCCATAGCCTTCCGAGTATCCTCAGAGTCAACGGTGTTGTATCGATCGAACATATCTCGGGTTGAGTGCCCCGTGATTGCCATAATGACGGATTCTGCAACCCCGGGCTTCCGCATATTCGTGTTGAAGGTGTGGCGCAAATCGTGAAACGTGAATCCACCTTTGACCTTCCGGCCATAAGTAACGGCGGCGTCTTCACAAGCCTTTTTCACAGACTTTGTAACGTTTTTAATAGGCCTGTCCCTATAAAGAAAGAGATGATTGTCATATATAGCTCTAGGCAATGATTTTAGGATAAGATACAATTCATCCGAAACAGGCACTTTTCTGGGTTCATTGTCCTTGGTGTCTGGAGCCTCAAGTTGAATTACACGGGCCTTCATGTCTACTTTGTCCCATGTCAGGGCCACAATCTCACCCAAACGCATACCTGTGTAATAACCCATTGCGAAAATGGGCCTCGTATGGGCCTGCAGTTTATTCATAATACGGTTAAACTCATCAAATAGTAATATCCTATCCCTAGCATTGGCATTGCGTTTTAAGAGTTTCTTGACCTTTCTGAAGGTCCGAAGGGTAGGGCCACCAACAAGCCCATTGTCAAACGCCTCTTTTATTACGGTTTTTATGACTCCTATCTCGTCATCAACGGTCGCGTCAGCTAACCCCTCGGCCTTTCGTTGAACCTGTAAGCTCTGAAGATTAGAAAGCCTAATGCGGTTGACAATTAAATCGCCAAATTTTGAGTTAAATTTATGGGTTCTTCTCCCACTAATCGGGAGAGTGTTGTGCGTTATCTTTATTGCGTTTGGGGTTGGGATAACTATCGCAGGTGGCAAGATCTTTACTATTGGGGCTGTTGAATGACCACAACATGTCAGGAGGTGTTCTGTACAATCGCACCGGGCGGATTGAGAGTTCATTTCGGATTGGGGGTGCCGGGCAGCCGGAATTCCCACCGCGACCATTCACACTATTAGTCTACTATTGGTACACCAGCGTTACCCAAATCAGATTACGTCCTATTTCTTAAGACAATTCCTATTTCTTAAGACAATTCCTAATTTCTATGACAGACTTTCTTGCTCCTACCTACCCGCAAGTCTGGCATAACCCATTAAATTTGCATCAAATATCAACTTAGCAGGGGGTTTGGCACAACTTTTGTTAATATGATATTGCCAAATGAGGCAGATAGCTGCAACTGTTTTTCCCGGGTGAAAAGTGATGAAGCCAAAAAAAGGATGGAATCAAAACGACTACAGGAGCGAAATATGAAAACGATTATTATTACACTTATGGAAGTCGTTTTGGTCTTTGGGTTTTTCTCCGAGGCTAAAGCACTGACCCTTTTCCAAGACAATTTCAATGATGGCAATCAAAACGGGTGGTCAGCGATCAGCAATGACCTTGGGACCGTTCACGGTAGCTGGACAGTAGAAAACGGTGTTTTACAATATGATCTCTCTATAGAGTCTCAAGAGGCCGGATATGTTTGTCTCGATCTTCTGGTCATGCCCGAGTCCTTCTCCGTTGAATATGATTTCAGAATGGTTGCTTCCAACAACCACACCGAACCGGATCACACACACGCATTCTTCAACTTCCACAACTGGAATCACCACGTAGAAGGGGTTTTTAGACAAAAAGAGCTCGATCCCCAGTCTTACGATGATGTTATTCTGATTCAAACCATTAACGGCAAGCGCTTGCCCGGGCACACCTCTGACTATTTGGTCTTCTTGCCATTACACGAAGACGAGCATGACTGGCATCATTTCAAATACGTGAAGGAGGGCGATCTGGTGAGCTTCTACTTCGACTCAAAGCTCATTTACAACCATAGGCTTCCGGTTAGCATCACCGGTGGATCGCTTGTGTTGAGCGCTTCGGCCGGTACGCACCAATTTGACAATGTACTTATAACAACTCCAGCCCCCCTTGCTCGCTATCCCCTTGACGGCCACTTTAGCGATGCTTCAGGAAACGGGTATGATTTGATAGTTGCGCCTGACTGCGATTGTCCTTGGACAGATGGCAAGTATGGCCAAGGTGTCCATATTCCGAGGCAGCAAGCTGATAACAGAAGCAAAGAAGCTCCATGCACATACGGTCTCCAGTATCCAGGAACCGGGGGATGGACGGTCATGGGATGGCTTCTTGTGGAAGAAAAAGGCGGATCGATTATTCAACAGTTCAGCCCATTCATTGCAAATCGCCAACCATATCGCCTTGCAATGACGGAAGGGGCCGATGGACAGTTCTATTTTCATGTAGAGGATAGTAGGACCAACAGGAGCATAGTGGGCTATCCCACGACTGACTATATCGGAAGCTGGGTACACGTGTCAGGGGTTTACGATTATAAATCAAGCCTCAAACTGTATGTAAACGGGGAATTAAAAGATGTAATCTCAACGACTCTTATCCCTGAAACAGCGACTTGCTTTCCTACATATGTTGGAGGCAACACGTGGGGCAGTAAAAGTGAAATAACGTTAGATGAGGTCAGGGTATACGGTTACGCTCTGACTCAACAAGAAGTCCTAGAGGCAATGACAGGCTCCCAGGCCCCCGGAGCAGATCCCAGCTCTGAGCCCGTCTTTGATGAAAAGGGGACTGAAGGCAGCGGATCTGTGATCCATATAGCACGGTTAAATCCTACAAATGGGAGCATCGGCTATGGACGCAAGCACAGTGTGCAATAGGGTTGATATGGTACAATTCCTTACAATAAAGTTTACTTATAACTTGTTGCAGGTAGCTTCAATATGAAGACCGTAGCTCTTAAAAAACAACCAAAGGAGGTAAGACAGATGGAACCTATATGCAAGAAAAGTATCGGAACGGAAGATGAGTACCACTTGCTGCTACGTCGCTATCATATATGCCAGACAGCCTATGTCCCTCCGGAATTCAGGGATATGGCTATAGTGAATGTCACCTCAAAGACTGAAATCAAGGGCTCGTCAATCATGTTCAGGTACGAAGATCCTAGCAGACGAGGGAATAAGATCTACGGCATTGTTTTACCAATGGCGCAGGAAATAGATTGCATTACGAGAAGAAATAATAAACAAAGTATTCAGCGGTTACAATTTTTGCCTTTCTTGCCTTTGGACAAGAACGAACATTTTTCATACGGACTGTGAGACCCCCAGCCCTCACAGCCCTCCATGACCCCCAGCCCCCCCTCCCGCCCCGGGAGGCGCTTGACGGATAAAGCTTGCCTTAAAATGCATTTTATGGTAGATATTAAATCCTAAAATGCATTTTACCGGGGCAAATATGATTTACCTGATAAATACATTCAACCCTCACTGGGAAGGGCACGCCCTGCCTGAATGGACGTGGCCAAAACGGCGCGTTTTCGGGTATATGCTGAAGTTGATGGATGGCCCCCTCTCATTAGGAATTGGAGGATTGCGGAGAATAGGAAAGACAACCCTTCTAAAACAATTAGTGGGGGGGTTGTCCGCAAACAGGGTCCCGGCTAAAAGGATATGCTACTTCCAGTTTGACCGGGATATTGTTTTGAAAGATGATAATGTCCTGGAAAGGATGCTGGATGCGTATCTTCTGGATTTCCTTGATGAATCCATCGGACACATAAAGGAGAAAACATACATTTTCTTGGATGAAATTCAGCTTGTTCCCCGCTGGTCTGACATAGTTAAACGGTATTTAGACCGAGATCCCGCGCTTACTTTTGTGGTTTCCGGTTCATCCTCTTTGCTGCTGGAATCCGAATCAGCAGAAAGCTTAGCCGGGCGGCTTGACATGCTGCGCCTGTCCCCGCCTGATTTCAGGGATTACATGACGATCAATGGACTTGAACCACCGCCTGAGTTTAAAATTGATCCTAGCTTGCGAAAGATCCCCACTGAAACAGCCCTTTTTTACGGGGCGAACAGGTCCCGTCTTACCAGGGCATATCTCGACTATTTGAGGTGGGGTGGCTTTCCCCAGTTAAAAGAACTCGATGATGAGGAATCCAGACGTCGATATATTAAAGAGGTGGTTGTAGAAAAAATATTGAGATACGATCTTCCTGCCCGTTTCAGGGGTGAAAATCCTATTGACCTGGAAATGCTTTATGGAATCTACGCCAGTGAATATGGGCAAATAGTAGAATACAACACCCTTGCCAGGGACGTCGGGGTTTCCGTAGGCAGGCTAAAGAGGCTTACTGAGGCATTGATGTCCGGATATCTTGTACAATACTGTTTTAACTATACACGCTCTAAAAGAAAATCTGGAAGGACAGGGAAAAAAGTATATCTGAGTACTTCCTCCCTTGCCGCACACCGGTATGGACCACAACTTTAGGCACTTTTTACTTACTTAGGAGGTATAGTTTGTCAAAAAAAATTCAACTTACGATC